>CALANC010000173.1 GCA_937925895.1 uncultured Desulfobacterales bacterium | reverse complement strand
CAAGCCAGAACCGCCATATCTCCTAAGGTAAATTTCTGGTTACAGGCTGGGCATCCTTCGGCATTATAGGTGTTGAGGTTTTCAAGATCCATTATTATTTTTTGTTGAAGCACAACTTTTTCCATATAAACCTCCCCGGGTTTTCGAAGCTTGATACACGCCTTGGTTAACATTAGACAAAATAAACATGCTATATGCTATAAAATTAGAATAAAGCTTTTATTGTCAACTTTCAAAGGTCTCTTTAATTTCACTGAACCTGGTTGATACCAAAAACAGATAGAATTTAAGTTTATGTTACAATTGTTTCCACTTAGTCGGGTTGTATATTGACACCCAGCTCATTTTACTATAATAATAAAATTTGTTAGCTAGACCAGCGATTACGTTGGGCCTTCCCACAAGAAAGGCCCTCATGCTTGGCCTGAAAGGAATCCTACCCTTCTTTTGCGGCCGCATCTTCCAAATTAAGGAAGTGTTTTAGCTCGGAAGACACTGAATAGATCCAGCTTTAAATCCGTTCTTCTTATCCTGGCTTGTCTTGCTCCCAAATTTCGAAACTCAGGTTTTTTAGCTCCATTTAGAGCTTGAAATAATATTTTATATAATAAAAACCGAAAGAATCAATCAAATTAAGAGATGATGATTTTATCAATTTAATGCCTTCAGGGGGATATGACCGATGACACCAAATTTGAATATAAGGACTCTTATGAACGGGCTTCCCTATCAAAGAAAAAGGGGAAAATGGAAAAGTCTTCAATTGAACTGGCGAAATGATTGGCAGCGATTCGACGCCAAAAAGCTATTTGAGTTTGACCTCTCCACAATCGATGAGGAGAAATTGGGTGCTTTACGGCATCGCAAAGAGGCTATTTTGGATGGTAACCATGCAGCGCTTTCAATTCTTACCCGCTTGATTGACGGGCTCTGTGGCTATCCCATTACACCGTCTACACCTATTGCTGAGGACTTCGCCAAAGCTGCAGCATATGGACAAAAAAATTTGTTCGGCACTGAACTCATGTACTTTCAACCCAGTGACGAACTTTCGGCCATCGCGGCGGTAGAGGCAATGGCTTGCCAGGGTGGGCGGTATGCAGACAACACCTCGTCCCAGGGACTGGTACTGAAAACCAAAAACCTTTTTTCAGTGGCCGGTAAACGACTACCGGTGATTATGACTGTCATGGCCCGGGAGGTGAACAAGGGCTCTTTAAGTATTCATTGCGGCCACAACGATTTCTATGGCGTTCGCAATACCGGCTGGGCTCAGCTTGTCTCTGAAGACAATCAGGAACTTCACGATTTGCTGCCCGTTGCGTTCAAAACCGCCGAGCTGCGGCAGGTAATGCTTCCCTTCATGGTTATCGGCGATGGATTTATCAAATCCCATGCGTTGGAAAACATCGAATTAATTTCAGACGAGTTTTTGAAATATTTCGTTGGTCCTCCGAACCGGCTTTATCAGCCCGATTTTGAACAACGATACCTGACCGGAACATTTACGGACACCGACCTTACCATGGAAGGACAGGTGGCCCTGGATTTTGCCTACCGCTTTGTCAAACGAGGCGTAATCGCCTCGATGAACGTGATGAATACAATCTTGGGTACCAACCACAAAGTAGTGGAGTGCTACCGGACTGAAGATGCTGAGATGGTGATCGTCGTCCTGGGATCGGCAGCCGGGGTTCTCAAGGATGTCGTAGATTACTACCGAAATGTGGAAGGCTTAAAAGTGGGAGTCGTGCGCCCGGTGCTGTTCAATCCGCCCTGTTACGAAGAGATTGCCTACGGTGTTCGCAACGCCAAAGTCATTACGGTAATGGAGCGGACTGGAATGATCCATAACCAACTCTTGCTGGCCGACCTGCAAGTGGCGCTACAGCTGTCTCAAAGAGCCTATCGCGAAGGAAAGGATGAGCACAAAACATACGCTCGCGACGATATGCCGACCCTTTTACATGGGGTATACGGCTTGGGTAGCAAAGATTTCAACAAATACGATGCGGCAGCGGTCATAGAAAACATGCGGGCGTGTTTAGACGGCGGGAGAGACGGTTTCATCCGGGATTTTTACTCGGGGATCCAAGGGCCATATACCCTGAAGCCAAAAGAGCTACCAGGATTTAAAGACCGCGAGTTGGGGATGACATTTATCGGTATTGGTGCGGAAGGTGTTAAAACTGCATTGGAGACGGCAGCAGTGATCTATGCCGAAGGTGGCGGCAACGGCCAGAAATATGTTCAGTCCGGTGCCCGTTATGGTGCGGCCAGAAAGGGTGCACCGGTCTTTATGAATCTTCGTATCAGCTCCAACCCGATTCGCAACGCCTCTGAACTTAGCGAACATGATATTCTTGCCTTTTTCAATGATAAATTTCTATCCGGAGATATCTTGCAGGAATATGTAGGAGGATTGAATGCAAATGGGTTGCTTGTTGTCAACAGCCCAAGAAGCGAAGATGAAATAAAGGCGTCGTTTCCGTCGGAAATTAGACAAATGATTGCCGACAGGGACATCAAGCTGATTGCGGTTAACGCCACTCAGGCAGCCCTGACCCATCTAAAGCGAAACCTCCCCGGTGCCATGATGCTGGGTCTTATTAATAAAGAGACAGGCATATTTACTCCAGACGCCTTTGAAATAAGGTTCAAAAGCACCCTCGAAGAAAAACTTGGGGGTAGGAAAGGGGTTGCGATTATCGACTCCAACCTGGCCCTGTTAAGAGAAGGCGCCCTGCTGGTTGATTCCAGATCGAAGCAGGAGCAGGCTGCATTTATCGGAATATCGGACGGCAAAAGGGCGGAGACGGCCAAACCCGAAGATTTCGGCCAAGAGCCGGGAACTGCAGGACTTCCGGTTACACTGACTGAAAAGGATGAGCTGGGAACCATCAAACCGGTTCATATGATAGAGAATTTTCAGGAAACCTTCCATCGCGATATGATCAAACCGATTATGGAGGGGAAGGCTGTCCCCTGGGATCGGTTTATCTCTGTAGTGCCGGCCGGGACCAGCAAATATAAGGATATGGGGTTTATGGGAACCCAGCTTCCGGTTTGGGATGCAACCAAATGCATCGCCTGCGGCATGTGTGCCGCTTCCTGTCCGGATTCAGCCCTTCATTCAACCGTTACGGACAAACCCATTCCTGACGGAGCCGGGGCGTATTTCAAGGTATTTAAAAAACCGCCCAAAGGAATCCCATGGGAGCGGTTCGCAATGAACATCAACGCTATTTTCGATCGATGTAAAGGCTGTGGAATTTGTGATAAGGTCTGTCCGGTGGATGCCTTTAGAATGGTCGACAAAACGCAGGCAAATCCTGACGACTTTATTCCCGAACAGTACCAGGATTTTGATAACACATATGATGCAGCTCAGTATGTAGACCGGATGCCGCTCAACCACCAGGTGCTGTTTGTCTTTTCCAAAATGTATCCGGGCAAACACACCCTTTGTCCAGGCTGCGGAGAGGGGACCATTAATCTTCTCACTTTTTTCGCCCTGGAAAGTCTGCGCAACAGCCCCAAAGGGATTGCAACCTTCTATCAGGGAATCAAGACCCTCTCGGATAAAAACAAGATGGCAATTGAGCACATGATCGACCGTGGGTTCACGATCTACAACATCAATTCCACCGGATGCAATCAGGTGTCGGAGCTGGTCAATCCCTTCAACACACGGATTTATCAGTCGGGCCATTACGGTTTCGGTACGGCCTCGGCTGCAGCCCTGGGATCCAAATTCGCCCTGGACCAGGCGTATGCTAACGGTTTCCACGATGTGTTGAGCAAGATCATTGTCTTTGCCGGCGACGGTGCTATCTACGACATCGGCAACGGCCCATTCAATTACGCTCTGGGCGAAAACTTTGATATCACCTGGGTTATCTACAACAACGAGGGTTACATGAACACCGGTGCCCAGAAGTCAGGGGCCACCCGTTTCGGGTGCGATCGGAGTACTTCACCCATAGGGGTCAAACATGCCGGCAAAACGACCCTTCACCGACGCATCGTTGCTCAGGCCACGGCGATTTCCCACGTCTATTCGGCCAAACTTACCGTCGACAACCCCTTTTATGCAATCAGAATACTAAAGGAGGCCATCGCTTACTGCGGTCCGTCTGTAGTGGAATTTTTCTCTTACTGCTCGCAGGGTCATCGGAGCCATGACTGGGCAGGCCCCTTGGTTTCCAGAATGATGAATGAGGCCAGAAACTGGCAGATCCAGATTCGACGACCCTTCCAGAAATTGGATATTTCAGCCAATCCGGATCCGGAAAAAGTATTCCCAACCAAAGGAAAATCATTTAAAAAGGGCATCAAGCGAGATCCGGCCACTTTCTATGATGCAGCCAGCATCCTGGGTCAGTTTAAAGAACATATCGTATCTCAAGAAGAGGGTGAAATCCCGGAACTGATTCACGTGAACGAGACAGTATCTCTTTTCAGGTGGCTCCGGAACCAGTATCTGGCCGGCTACCGTGATTCAACTCCGACGGAAGAAGAGGTCGAACGTCTTATCAAGGAGCAATACGGAGATTAACACCTAAATCAGGTAAAATTCAGGTGACAACCCAAAACCAGGGTGAACATAATTTGGGGGCTTCGGCCCCCTTGTTCATTTCTATAATCAGGAGAAAACCATGAGCATGACCAAACGCATACTCATATCTCTCGGCATTCTGTCCATAGATCTGGTCATATTTTTCCTGCCCTTGACGGCAATCTTTCTGATTTACGTACTGATTTTTAATCCGCCCTGGTTCAGAGATTTTTTAAATAACCTCGATAGCCCTGACGGTTTAATCAATTGAGAAGGCGGAGAATTTTATCGACGCGGTGTTGGTTGCACCCAACCGTTTTTATTTCCATCGTAAAACCATTTATCCGGAAATCCGCGACGTTTCATATAGGAAGGATTTTCGGACCAATCAATAAGCTTAAGATAGGCCTGGTGAACTTTTCTAAACATGGCCGTGTCACCTCCAAGGTCGGGATGATGTTTCTTAGCCTGAAGACGGTAGGCACTTTTGACGATCTTCTCTAAATCAGGAGAGTTTAACTCGGCTTTGCCCAACTTAAGATATGTTAGCGCTGAATTTTTTATGGCAGGAATTTCCGTCTCTATGGGTATCACATGGTCGATCAATGAATTGTGACGTTTGGCCTTTTTCAACAAATGTCCTGAGGCGAGGTAATGTCTATTGGTTCTTTTTTTTTCAGCCCACCATTCATTTCCCAGCATATCAGACATCCTGCAATAATCCTCAGCAGGTTTTTTGTCGAGGGAACGTGAATAAATAAAGCTGAAAATTTCCTTGGAACCGAAAGGAAGAACATCCATGATAATTACCCGATCAGTAAAAGAAAAAGTGGCATATCGGGTGTTTAATGCTTTTAGTAAACCTGTTCTTACATTAAGCGCATACCGTAATTTTTGTCGGCATTCGATGGAACAATACCTGCGGCGTCCGAGGTTTTCTGATGTGCCACAGGACAGGCATCGATGTTCACTGTAATAATTTGGCCCAGTTATATTTTTTTGTCTTGAACTTCTCATGAGATATCCGGGTTATTGCTGTTTTATATATCCCCACTTCACTAGACGGTTATAGGCATAATTTGCCTTTTGGCCCTGATTGACGATTTTAAGGTATCGATAGTATTGGCCTGCTGATTCCCTGATTTGCTGCATACCTTCTAAAGACAACCCTTTGAAAAATATGGTGTTTGGATTGCCGGGCAGCAATTTTTCGTAATTAACAAAATCCTGAAAAGCAGAATCGAAGCGCTTTTCATGAATTTTCACGAATCCGGAAATATGATACGCTTGTGCCTCATTTGGGTACACTTCTTGGGCCTTTTCGGCATGCCGTTTCGCGCTGTCATAATCTTCCTGAGCCAGCTTACATTTAGCCATCATGACCAATCCGGCATAATCACGGGGTGCTTGATTCAAGGCGTTTTGCAAATGAATTTCTGCTTGGTCATATGTGCCTCTGGCCATGTAACTCTCACCTTTTTGGATCTCTGCAATGGCATTTTTTATTGCCCGGATTTTTCCCGTATGGTCCATGTAACGATCCCGGAAAAGCGGCAGGCTTTGCGAAGACCGGTATTGTTCATTCACTTCCTTCACGGCGGTTTGGTAGCGCTCATCACTCATGGGGTGGGTTGCGAACATCAATTCAATAGCTCCGGGTTCGTATTTGGACATTCTTCTCAGCATATCCATAAGTCCCACAAACCCGTGTGCGTTATAACCGGATTGGACCATATACTTCAGCCCAAGGGCGTCGGCTTCACGTTCATTGCCTCTGCTGTAAGATGCCAGGAGAGCGCCTGCACCGACCATGCCCAATTTTGATGCCAGATTTCCAAGAGCTTGGCTTTGTGTTCCTGCCAATACCGCGACTCCTCCGATAAAGGTATTTGTTAGCGTACTTTTGGACATCTGTTCGGCGGTATGGCGTGCGTTGACATGACCCAATTCATGGCCCAAGAGCGCAGCAAGCTGGGCTTCGTTTTCAAGGGCGAGCAGAATTCCCCGGGTTGCTGCGATAGTACCTCCGGGGAAGGCATAGGCATTTATGTAGGTTGCGTTCACGCCTCGAAACGAATACGGCATATGAGGACGATGTGTCAGAGCAGCCATTTTGTTGCCTGTTTCATTGATATAATTATTGAGTGCTCTGTCCTGCAAGGAACCGTAGTCCGATGACAATTGATGAGGTGAATGTTGTTTGTCAATGTTAATTTCTTGGTCTTCCGAGATGAGCATCAATTGTGATTTTCCGGTTACCGGATTTGCCGCGCATCCGGCAATAAGACCTGCTGCGGACATTGATGTAAGCCACAAAAATTCCCTGCGGGAAATCGCATATGGTTTAATGATTTGTAATGGTATGCCTTTCATGTAACCTTTCCTTGTAGCCTCTGAACCGCCAACAGCGAGGACATTCCCCGTCCCGCTTCAAGCACGGCAGCAGGAAGTTTTAAAAAATAACAATAAAAAATCGACACAAGCATGTCAACCATATAAGCATCTAAACTGAGCGTTTCAATTAGTGACAGTTCTATAAAAAATTAAAATTGCCTATAGATGTATATTGCTAAAATCACTAATGGTTCTTATCTGATCGGTGCCTTTATTTAATCAAAAATGTGGGCACCATTTGAAACCCTTCGGGCCTGCCCGCTCGTGCCTTGCAATGGCAGGCGGGCTTGCCGATTTTGCCGAATCTGCTGCGTTATGAAATACTTGCAGTAGCAGACTACGGCTGCATATCTCATGTTTTGCATCTCCGGCAAACTCGACAATCGCTCAATTTAGGAAACACCAGAAGTCCAACAGTCCGATTTGGTGTTTTTGAGCTGTCGTTGAATTTGATAAACGTGCCAAGTGATTTTCTGACTTGACAAAAGGGTTAAGTGTTGCTAAAAATTCTCACGATTTGATTAGCATGAATAAAGTTTCGCACAAAGGCGTGTGGAAGATTTTATTCAGATAAATGACAAAGGCGTCTTTCCCCAGTGGGATAGGCGCCTTTTTGTTTTATCAAATTCCAAAAGACGAGGAGGATCTAACATGAGGTTTTCAAAAAGTAATGATGTGCTTGGGACCGTCAATCGAGGCAATCCGGCTGAATCAAGTCTTTGTACCCTATGTCGGGCGGACTGCAAGGGAAAATGTGAAACGTGGCTTTCCAGTCTCGTGGGCCGCAAATTGCTCTATCCGAGAAGTTTCGGCATGGTTACTGCGGGTGCCAACAACACAGCCCATGTGGGCGTTTCTTACAATTCACTTCGAATCCAAGGATATGCATATGGCGCTCACGGTCTCAGGAAAGGCCTAACTCAAGACCCTGATGATTGTATATTTCCAAATGTGGACATTGAAACCGAATTCGGTAGTGCGACGAAAACAAAAGTGCGTATGCCGCTTATGACAGGTGCGCTCGGTTCTACATTTATCGCGGAAAAATACTGGGATTCTTTTGCCATTGGCGGCGCCCTTCTGGGGATTCCGGTTGTCATCGGTGAAAATGTTGTTGGGGTTGATCTCAATTCAGAAATAGGTAAGGGAAAAGCCAAAAAGGGTAAAATCAAAAGCTCTCCCGAATTGGAACGCCGGATCAATACTTATCTTCGGTATTATGACGGCTATGGCGCAATAATTGTCCAGCTGAATGTTGAGGATACGCGTAATGGCGTTGCAGAGTTCGTTGCTCAAAAGTATGGAAACAAATGTATAATTGAACTAAAGTGGGGACAGGGCGCCAAGGATATAGGTGGAGAGATTCAAGTGACCAGCCTTGATTATGCCCTCTTTCTAAAGGAAAGAGGATACATTGTCGATCCGGACCCAACAAGGCCTCAGGTAAAAGAAGCATTCAAAAAAGGTGCGATTAAATCTTTTGCACGACACAGCCGATTGGGCGGCACCGATCTGGACACAGTCGAACAGGTAGGGGAAGATTTTATGGGGAGTGTTCAATACCTCCGTCGCCTTGGCTTCGATAGAATTACCTTAAAAACCGGGTCTTATGGAATGGAAGAACTGGCAATGGCAATAAAATTTGCCACAGATGCAAAATGCGATTTGCTTACCATTGACGGTTCAGGTGGCGGAACCGGGATGAGCCCATGGAACATGATGCAGAGTTGGGGGGTGCCATCCATTTTTCTCCATTCAAAAGCCTATGAATACGCGGATATTTTAGCGGCAAAGGAGGAAAAGGTGGTTGACATGTCTTTTGCAGGCGGTTTTGCTCTCGAAGATCATATCTTCAAGGGACTGGCTCTGGGTGCTCCGTTTACAAAACTCATCTGCATGGGAAGGGCCATCATGATTCCGGGTTTCGTGGGGGCAAACATCGAAGGTGCACTTAACCCGAAAAGGAGAGAGAAAGTACACGGCAATTGGGATAATTTGCCAAAAACGGTAACAGACATCGGGACCAAGCTGGAAGAAATATTTGCCTCATATTTCGACCTCCAGAAAAGAATCGGCAAAAAAGAGATGGAAAAAATTCCCTATGGTGCCATCGCCTTTTATACGCTGGCCGACAAACTGGCGGGCGGGCTTCAGCAACTCATGGCCGGCGCAAGAAAATTTTCTCTGAACAGGATTGCCCGCACCGATCTTTTCTCCGGCAATAGAGAAACCGAAAGAGAGACAGGTATCCCACATGTTTCAGATATAAATGATGAAAGTGCCAAGAAAATACTCAATGCGTAAAAACAAGGCAAGTGGTACTTGCAATTGCCTGTGGTCTGATCTAAAATTAGACGTTTCTTATCCTTAGTTTTATTGCCACGAAAAAATAGAACGAAGCGATAACTTTTTATTTAATCGCGATCTCAAAATAACGTTTTATTTCAACCATATTAAACACTCAAATTTGCTCAGACAGTTTGCCGGCCAAAATGAAGTCATCCGGGGGTCACAAAAATTTTCTGATGGGGATGATTTAATATTAAGAGGTTTTTAGAACTAGTATGGGAGGATTGATTTATGGGGGGGTTTTTTGGCGTTGTTTCAAAAAATGATTGTGTCAACGATCTGTTTTATGGAACCGATTACCATTCTCATCTCGGCACAAAACGAGGGGGACTGACCACAGTCAATTCAGATGGATTTTCAAGATCCATTCATAATATCGAGAGCAATTATTTTAGATCTAAATTCGAAGATGATCTTCATGAGTTTTCCGGTAAAAAGGGTATTGGCATTATCAGCGACAATGACGCCCAACCACTTATTATCGGATCTCATCTGGGGAAATTTGGCCTAGTTACAGTCGGTAAAATAAACAATGTTGAGGAGCTTGCGAGAAACGCATTCCGCAGGAAAATGCATTTTTCTGAAACCAGTGGTGGAGATTTTAGCCCCACAGAACTGGTGGCGACACTAATTTGTCAGGAAGGTTCTTATGAGGAAGGTATTCAGAATGCACAGGAGGCAATTAAAGGCTCTTGTTCTATGCTTTTGCTCACGGAACAGGGGATCTATGCAGCTCGGGATAAATTAGGGAGAACCCCTATTATAATTGGTAAAAAGGATGACATTTACGCAGCGTCGTCAGAAACGTGTGCGTTTCCCAACCTTGGTTATGAGGTTGACAAATACCTTGGACCTGGTGAGATTGTTTTTGTGACGGAAGATGGTCATGAGCAGAGAAAAAAGCCAGGGTCAAAAATGCAGATTTGTGCTTTTCTGTGGGTTTATTATGGTTATCCTGCCTCAAATTATGAAGGAATTAATGTGGAATATGTGCGCTACCGATGCGGCTCAGCGCTGGCTAAGAATGACGATGTGGACATCGATTATGTTGCCGGGATTCCGGATTCAGGGATCGGACATGCAATTGGTTATGCGAATGAAAGAAAAATACCCTATATTAGACCTTTCACTAAGTACACGCCGACATGGCCGAGAAGTTTTATGCCTCAGGATCAGAGCGTAAGAGACCTCGTCGCCAAAATGAAGTTGATTCCCATAAGAGAAATGATTGAGGGGAAAAATATCCTGTTCTGTGAAGACTCCATAGTAAGGGGCACTCAATTGCAGGATAATATACAAATTTTGTTCGACTACGGAGCATCAGAGGTCCATATGAGACCGGCTTGCCCGACCCTGATTTATTCGTGCGATTTTCTCAATTTTTCCACATCCCGATCAACGTTGGATCTTGCCGGAAGAAAAGCAATCAAGGAACTTGAGGGTTTTGATGATATGTTTTTAGACGAATATGCGACGTCCGATTCGGAAAGAAATAGGGCAATGGTTGATCGAATCCGTCAGAGGTTGAGACTGACTTCTCTAAAATATCAAAAACTGGAAAATCTTGTCGAAGCGATCGGTTTGCCAAAAGAAAGGTTATGTACCCACTGTTGGGACGAGAGCAGTTATTTTTAAACCTCGACTTATGCTCAATTTAGGTTTAAGTTTCTTCTCCAACTAAATTGAAAGAGAACTTTTTTAATTAATTTTCATCCAAAGCAATCTGGCCGGATTCGGGCCCGGGTTTTTCCATTGGGAAGGAATTTCGTGAGTCAAATAAATAACGTCATTGGCACGCACGGTATAAACGGCTTTTTCCAACTTTAATTGTAATTTTCCTGACAACAAATAACCGATTTCTTCACCTTTATGAATGAAAAAGTGTGTTGGCAGGGTTTTTTTTGGTGGAATCTCGATAAGATAGGGCTCGGCCCTCGGTTCAAGGTCTACCGGGGTTAATAAGCCGACTTGGATACTATCCTCGGGCAAATTCGGGAGCTTAATATGAACCGCCCCCTCGGATGGAAAAACCACCCGGTTAGGCACATCCTCTGACTCTTGGAAAAAAGAACTCATTTCAACAGCTAACACTTCAGTCATTTTAAGAAGTGCAGGTAAAGAAGGATAAATCAGACTGCTCTCCACCTGAGAGATGGTACTGGGGGTAACCCCTACGAGTTTTGCCAGTTCTGATTGGGACAGCCCCCTTTTTGTTCTTAATCCTTTTAATCGCGCCCCCAGATCAAACCTTCCCACAGAACGTTTTTCAGAATCAAAGATAATTTTTAAATCTTTGCTCCAATAATTATAGGGCTTGTTGAGTGTATCCAGATTACGTTTTTCAGCCTTTAAGATCGTTAACAAGGTTTTACCTCTTTTGACGGTGAGATCAATGGCGACCTGGGCGATTTGATTGATTTGAGCCCTGATGCTGGGAGAATGGGCTTTTTTCTCGATAACCCAGTAAGCAATCGTGTTCAGTTCATACAACCGGGGACAGGAGTGGGAATAAAAATTGATTAAATGCTGTTCACCACCCCACAATTCCTGCATACCCGTCAGACTTTCAAAAACGAACCGAACATCGCCTTCTAAAGTTTCATGGATACCGTACAAAGCATCCATTACCTTGTCTGCTTTGCGGGGCTCATCAACCCTTACGACACGGCAGGGCAATTCGGTTTCTTTTTTCTCATAAAATTTTAAAAAAACGATAGAGCCGGAGCCTTTGCCAAAAGTAAAACAATCCAAAATGATTAGGTGCTGGTAATGAGCCAGCGCGCCCAGCTTATCAAGTAGGTTTTTTGGAGACCGATCAAAGCTGACATAAATAATTGGCTTGTTCTGTGCCTGGGAAGCTTGAATGAAATTCAGACAAAATACGGCGGCCAAACTACCGGCTTCATCGTGCCAGACGACATTATCCCCAATGTAAAGACCATCCAGAAGCTGATCAAGTTGACCGACCCCTGAATTCACCTTGAGTTTTTTCGAAACCATTGAAATCTCCTTCTATTAACACACCGATTAGATATTCCTAATTAAACTGTATCAAGTATCGGGCGGAAGATAAACGAAAAATATTAGACCGACAATTAATAGGGGGGAATGTTTTTTGGTTTCTCTGAAAATTCTTGGGAAAATAATTCAGCCGGCGGATTCTGCAATACAAATAATTCTTGACAAGGCAGCTTTTGTTAAGTATATATAAGTTGACGAAATAATTTATATAATCTAACAAAACAAGATATTTTTTTAGTTGTACTAATATCTCCCCTGTTACAGGTATCCTGGCGATAAATCAAAAAATGATAGCACCCGCGAAGGAAGACCAGCATCATGAACATCAAATTCGCATTAATTGACAACGATTATGTGGTACAGGCAAAAACAGACTTTCTCCTGGAAGGACAGGACAACCCGTTAAGAAAGTTCCTTGAACAGATTCAGGAAGAATTGTTACCCGGACAGACAGGATATCTTGAAATTGAGGATTTCGAAAAAGATCCTGTTACTTTTGAGATTTCCCATTCTGAATGATTTTTTAAGATTTCCACCATTTTTAATTTCACAGTCTATCTGTGCCTTGCTCCCGCTGCTCAAGAATTTAGGCGGATTGTTATGCTCTCGCCGCACCCGTTTTATATGGGTTAACCAATTTGTTTGAAATAAAAGGTCATATATGTTAGAAAATATTTACGGTGCTGTCTGTTTTGTTTGCTAGGAATCTGTACCCCGGTAATCATTACTTACCCTCGAAATTCACCTGTATCACAGTTTGCTAAGCGCTGTTTCATACCTGTTCCCCTGGTTTATTATCACTAATACTTAAGAAAAAAAATTATTTAAAATTAATTGTAGAAAATCACCTTGACAAAAGAGACAAGTAAATTTAATCTAAAAGGCTCAATTGACTTGAATCTGTACGAAGATGTACAAGGATATAAGAGACAAGGACGTCTTTTCCCTTTTAAATGGAAAGACGTCTTTTTTTTTCAAGGACAAACAAAATTAAATACAGGCGAATATCTCACAATTTGAATCTCAGGAACCCTTTCTACTGTAGGGTGCAAAAAAAGGAGGTGCTGTAATGGGCTGTGGAAAATGTATGACCAAAGAAGATGTGTTAAAAATCGTTAAAGAAAAAGATGTCAGCTTTATTCAGTTTTGGTTCACAGATGTTCTAGGTGTGCTGAAGACCTTTGCCATTACACCCTCTGAGCTTGAGGGCGGCATGACCGAAGGCATGGGTTTTGATGGGTCATCCATTGAGGGTTTTGCCCGTATTGAAGAAAGTGATATGGTTGCTTTGCCCGAACCTGCGACATTTCAACTCCTGCCATGGCGCCCGGACAGGCCCGTGGCGCGAATGTTTTGCGACATCGTTAATCCTGACCATACCCCTTATGAGGGTGATCCACGATATGTACTAAAGAAACTTTTAAAGAAAATAGGAGAAAAGGGATATACATTTTACGTCGGGCCCGAGCTGGAATATTTTTATTTCAAAAGCAACAAGGCCCCTGAAACGATTGATTCAGGAGGATATTTCGACAGCCGTCCTTTAGACATGGCATCTGATTTGAGGCGGGATACTATTTTTGCTCTTCAGGATATGGGCATTGAGGTGGAATACAGCCACCATGAGGTGGCACCGAGCCAACACGAAATTGACCTGCGCTATGACGATGCCCTCAGCATGTCGGATAAAACCATGACCTATCGTATCGTGGTCAAGGAGATTGCCAGACAACATGGTTATTACGCCACATTTATGCCCAAACCCATTTTTGGTGAAAACGGTAGCGGCATGCATGTGCATCAATCACTTTTTGCAGGTGACAAAAATCTCTTTTTTGCTGGAGATGATCCATACCATCTGTCCCAAATGGCCAAGTGGTATATTGCCGGCATCATGAAACATGCCAGAGAAATCATTGCAGTCACAAATCAGTGGGTTAACTCCTATAAGCGGTTGGTTCCCGGTTACGAAGCCCCGGTGTATATTTCCTGGGCACGACGAAACCGTTCAGCCATGATTCGTGTCCCCATGTACAAGCCCGGAAAAGAGACGGCCACCCGTATAGAGTTCCGCGCCCCTGATCCGGCCTGCAATCCCTATCTGGCTTTTGCGGTTATGCTGGCGGCCGGTCTCAAAGGAATTGAGAATCAATATGAACTTCCAGACCCAATAGAAGAGGATATCTATGAGATGTCTGGAAAAGAGAAAAATGAGTTGGGAATAGTAACCCTTCCGGGAAATCTTTATGCAGCACTTCTTGAAGTTGAAAAGTCTGAGCTGGTGAAAGATGCTCTTGGTGAACATATTTTCAACAAGTTTGTGGAAAACAAAAAGATCGAATGGGATATGTATCGGACCCATGTCAGTCAGTATGAAATCGAAAAGTATATGCCGATCACTTAAGTCGGTTGTTCCTGTTTAATATATACTGTTGGAGTTTTGGAACATGAATAAACCATTTAAACCTAAGATAACACTGTTCCACTGTATTAACAGCTTCAATGAAAGCGCTTCATTATCTTTAAACGGTGCGAATAATGTCGAAATTAAAACGGTAAGGCTTCCGTGCTCGAGTATGGTGAAAGATGTTTTTTTGCTGCGATCATTTGAATCAGGGGCGGATGGCGTCCTTGTTTTGGTATGCCCAGAAGATCAATGCCGTTATGTTGAAGGGAGTATCAGGGCAAAGAAACGGGTCGGGTGGGTCCAAAACGTGTTGGACGAGATCGGTCTTGACGGCAGGCGACTTTCCATCAGAAATACCTCGTCCGGAAATGGAGCAACAACCGACAAGATCCTCCAAGAAACAGTGGCAGTACTGACTGATTTGGGCCCCAATCCGGCTGCATGAATTGCAGTAGGATAAAAACTATTCGAGTTGATATGTTTATACCTTGCATGAATCGGAGACCATCAAATGCAACTTAAGAGGCCTCTAAAAAAGGATTTTTATAATGATTGTTGGTGAACAAAAACCCTTAGCGGAAATAAAAGAAATCGTAGGACCATATAGAAAGCTTCTCATCCTCGGTTGCGGTACCTGCGTCAAGACTTGTTTTGCCGGAGGGGAGGATGAAGTGGCCACGCTGGCATCGGCTCTGAGGCTGATCTTTAAAAAAGAAGGCCAAAATATCAAAATTGAGGAATTTACCATAGAGCGCCAATGTGAAAACGAGTTCATTCAGGAGGCGTCTGAGGCTATCGGCCGAAACGACTCGGTATTGTCTCTGGCCTGCGGTGCCGGTGTGCAGGCAATAGCCAGACGCTTTGCCAAGATCCCTGTGCTTCCCGGTGTAAATACAACCTTTATCGGTGTGTTGGAAAGCCAGGGCGTTTTTACCGAAGAGTGTTCAGGATGCGGAAATTGCGAACTTGCCATATTCGGGGGCGTTTGCCCCATCACCCGATGTTCCAAGAAATTGCTCAATGGCCCCTGCGGGGGATCAAGGCATGGTATCTGCGAGGTCAGTCCGGATACCGAGTGTGCCTGGCAACTCATCATCGAAAGACTCGAGGCCTTGGGGCAAGTGCACAATTTAAGATGTTACATCTCTCCTAAGGATTGGAGTTCCAGCAATTCAGGGGGTCCCAGAAGATTGGTCAGAGAGGATCACATCATATGAAGATGGAACATATGAGCAAATTAGAGCAAATTTTATCCAGAGGAGAGTTTGCCGTAACCACAGAATGCGGCCCACCCCGAGGCGCCGATTCCGAGGTGGTCATCAAAAAAGGTGAGACATTAAGAGGCTATGTTGATGCTGTGAATGTAACCGACAATCAAACGGCGATCGTCAGGATGTCCAGCATTTCAGCCTGTACCCATCTGTTAAATATAGGTCTTGAACCTGTTATGCAAATGGTTACCAGGGATCGGAACCGGATTGCTTTGCAATCAGATATATTGGGGGCATACTCTCTGGGCATCAGAAATATTTTATGCCTTTCTGGAGACCATCAAATCTTTGGCAGCCAACCCGATGCGTTGAATGTGTTTGATATCGATTCCATGAATCTAATTCGTACTGTTAAGACCATGCGCGACGAAGGCAAAGATATGAGCGGATTCGACCTTAAAGAGCCGCCAAAGATGTATATTGGTGCTGCCGCCAATCCATTTGCCGATCCATTCGAGTATCGCGTTATCAGGTTGGCCAAAAAGATTGACGCCGGGACAGATTTTATTCAGACACAATGTGTTTACAATATGGAGCGGTTCACGGAATGGATGAGATTGGCCCGAGAAGAAGGATTGACCGAGAAGGTTCAAATACTGGCTGGAGTGACCCCATTGAAATCCGTTGGAATGGCCAGATATATGTCGAAAAAAGTGGCGGGAATAGACATCCCTGAAGCTATAACCAAGCGAATGGGAGAAGTGCCCAAAGAAAAAGCCATTGATGAGGGTATTAAAATCTGCCTGGAGACAATTGCCCAACTAAGGGATATTAAAGGCGTGAGCGGCGTTCATATCATGGCTATCGAGTGGGAAGAAAAGGTCGGCGAAATCGTCGAATCCGCCGGCCTTTTGCCCAGACCGCTTTAAGTGAAAAGGGAGAGTTTCGTGCCCAAAAAATATCATATTCCTATCAAGACAGCGGAGCCGAGATTTCGCCCCATCGGCAAGTACGCCACAATTGAATTCCGGGAAGACTGTGCCGGGAGCTGCAAACATTGCGTCAAGAAAACCTGCATCTATGGAATTTTCAAGGAGAATTATGAGCATTTCAGCACCATGGACGAGCCGGAATACCTGTATAACTGTCAAAGCTGCTTTCGCTGTGTGCAGGAGTGCACGCGGGGTATTTTTTCCCGGGTAATCGACCCTGATTATCGAACGTTGGGGGATCATTACTGGCGGCCGGATGTTATTCACCGGCTGTGGTATCAGGCTCACACCGGAAAAATCCCGGTTTCTGGAGCCGGTTATCGTGGTCCTTTTGCCGGTGCCGGCTTTGACTCCATGTGGACCGACATGTCTGAAATCGTTCGTCCCACAAGGGACGGCATCCATGGACGCGAGTATATTAATACCTGCATTGAAATCTCTCGCCGGCTGACACCGCTGACGTTTAATCAAGATTTAACTTTAGCTTCTGAGGTTCCAAAGATCTTGGAGATTCCGATACCTTTATTATTCAAGTTGCCGCCGAATCTTATATTAAACAAAAGCATTCTTATATCGGCTGCAAAGGCGGCCCAAACTTTGGGGACCATGATGTTTATCCAACCGGAAGATTATACCGAAGCGTTGCTCCCTTATTCCGAAAATCTGATTCCCTCTTTAACCCGTCACAATTTCAAGGATAATGTTGATCTTATCCACAAAAGCCGGGTAGTTGAGTTGGAATATGCGCCTGATATAGACGAATCCCTGCTTAAAATTCGGGAACTTAAACCGGATGTTATTATTATCGCCGGCGTACCACTCGACACGCATCAAGCAACCAGGGCCTTGAAGCTGGCACATACCGAGATCGATACCATTCATTTTTATGCCGACGAATGTGGCCAAGAGTTAAATTCACAAGATCCACGGTTCTTAAAAGAGATGATTCGTGAGGTTCACCTGGTGCTGGTAGATCATACCATTAGACAAAAGATAAATCTGGTTTTTTCCGGTGGCATAGCCATGGCCGAGCATATGGCCAAAGCAATAATCTGTGGGGCTGACGGTGTTGTGGTTGACAATCCGCTTTTGATCGCCCTGGAGTGTCGTTTATGCTACCGTTGCCGGGACGGACTATCCTGCCCGGTGGAACTGGAGGATGCCATTGATCCAGAATGGGGCGGCCAGCGAATCGTCAACCTGATGGGCGCTTGGCACAGTCAGCTCATAGAAGTCATGGGTGCCATGGGTATGCGGGAGGCCAGAAGACTTCGAGGAGAGATAGGTCGCTCCATGTCGTTCGAGGCTCTGGAAATGGAAAACTTTGGACCGATATTCGGCGAGAGAAAAGTGGCTGGATTTAGATAACAGATGAAAAGCAAACGAGAAATAATTGAACTGCCAAAAATACTACCCGTACGGTCTCGGTTTCGCAATACGATGGCCAAGTATATCATCAGAAGGAATTCACGCTGCACATCCTGCGGACTGTGTGCAGAGCTTTGCCCATATGAGGTTCATCCCCGATATGATATTTATTCGCGACCGATTCGCCCCAAAGACCACAAGTGCCTCGGGTTTTCGTGCCGGGAAAATGACTTCTTCTGCGTCAAGCAATGCCCGGAAAAAGCGCTAACCCTGAGTCTCAATCCGCTCCTGGAAACCCTGGGCGATTATCGCTGGACTGCGGAGATGTTGTTAGGGCACTGGGAGATGGCAGAAACAGGCGACCTGCCGATGGTCAATTTGGAATATAATCTGGGCAACTCCGGCGGTGGATTCGACAAGATCCGTTTCAAGTTGGCACATCCTAAGGATTATCTCGATATTAGCGACGAGAAGATTGATACCAGTGTCCAACTGAATAAACGCCATGACGGGCGACCCAATAAAACCATCTCCATTCCGTGTTATGGCGGCGGCATGTCCTATGGTTCCACGGCATTGGCGGTTATGGTTGGAAGAGCCCGTGCGGCCAAGCGTCTAAACACTTTCACCTGCACCGGTGAAGGCGGATATCCTTTAGAATTGCTGCCTTATGACGATCACGTAATCACCCAAGTGGCAACCGGGTTGTTCGGTGTGCGGGAAGAAACGCTTCTGTTCACGCCTATAATTGAATTTAAATACGCCCAAGGCGCCAAGCCCGGATTGGGAGGACACCTGCTGGGAGATAAGGTAACTCCTGAAGTTGCAGCCATGCGGGAAACCGTCGTGGGGAATGCACTTTTTTCTCCATTTCCGTTTCACAGCGTTTATTCAGTGGAGGACCATAAAAAACATGTCGATTGGGTAAAGGAGATCAATCCCCGTGTGTTGGTTTCCGTCAAAGTCTCCACTCCGACAGACGTGGATATGGTGGCCGTGGGAAGCTACTATGCAGGGACGCATGTTGTACATCTGGATGGCAGCTACGGCGGCACCGGAGCTGCACCTGACATAGCAAAAAAGAACATCGCTATGCCCATCGAATATGCCATTCCCAAAGTACATAAATTTCTTATGGAAGAAGGGGTTAGGGATCGTGTCTGTTTGATAGCCAGCGGTGGGATTCGTAATGCCATGGATGTGGCTAAGGCCATTGCACTGGGAGCCGATGGTGCGGTTATCGGAACAGCGGAATTGGTTGCCGTCGAGTGTGTTCGTTGCGGAAACTGCGAAAGCGGCCGAGGTTGTGCCCGCGGCATTGCGACGACGGATCCCGAATTGGGGAGTATGACCACCGAGGAGTGGGTTGAGCAACGCATCGTTAATATGTATTTGGCCTGGCGTAAACAGTGGTGTGGACTACTTCGACAGTATGGGTTGAGTAGTATTCGCGAGCTGGTGGGCCGCACCGATCTCTTGGTTCATCTCGATTATCTTGATGAACAAGAAAGGATAAAATACCGTCCGGCTCCAAGAGAACAACTTGTTATTTAGCCATGTAAGAAACAAGGACCATAAGTGATGACGTATCACGATTTAAACTCAATACGGAAAAAGATACATTTATCCAGGGGTAAGCTGCCCCGTGAAAATATTCGCGATAAAAAATCTGCAGAAGAGGGTGGCTGTGGTGTAACCGGTTTTATCTCTTCGATTCCGGTCCGCGGCCGTCATATTCACGAACCTTCCTTTCAGATGCACAATCGCGGTAATGGTAAGGGCGGTGGCATTGCTGCAGTCGGTCTTTCTGCAGAGAATCTTGGGGTCAGCCAGAAGGTCCTGGATACGCATTATCTGCTGCAGATCGCTCTACTCGATCCAAAATCCCGATCAGAAGTGGAATCTTCAAATATCGAACCGTTTATGGAAGTACATAAAACCGAAGGCATTCCTACCTTGAACGACTTTCGGGAAGTAGATGGATTAGAGGTCAAGCCTCCTGATGTCTGGCGATATTTTGTCAGGGTAAAAAAGAATGTTCTGGATCGTTTTATTGAAGACAACCAGTTGCACGATGCAGATCCCGGCAGAGTTGAGGATGAATTCATCTACCAAAATTCTTTTCGTCTAAATCAGCGGTTTTACGCTTCATTGGGCCAGCAGCAGGCCTTTGTTCTGTCACATGGCAGAAATATTATGATTTTAAAAATCGTCGGTTATGCCGAACAGGTTATCCAGTACTATCTTTTGGAAGATTTTAAAGCCCACGGCTGGATTGCTCATCAGCGATATCCCACCAAAGGCCGGGTATGGCATCCCGGCGGTGCGCACCCTTTCAGCGGCTTGGATGAAGCCCTGGTTCATAACGGTGATTTTGCCAATTATCATGCGGTCAGCGAATATTTAAAGCAGCATAACATCTTTCCACAATTTTTAACTGATACGGAAGTATCCGTACTGCTGCTGGACCTTTTAAACCGGACGTTTGAATACCCGTTGGAATACATTATTGAGGCTCTGGCACCGACCTCTGAATATGATTTTGATCTATTGAACCCTGATAAACAACATATTTATCGCTATATTCAATCCGCACACATACATGCTTCTCCCGACGGCCCTTGGTTCTTTATCATCGCTCGCAACAATCCTTATAAAAACTATTTCCAGCTTATCGGTATTACCGATACTTCCATGTTGCGGCCGCAAGTGTTTGCTTTGCAAGAAGGCGAAGTTCAGATTGGTCTGATATGCTCGGAAAAGCAGGCGATTGATGCCACGCTACAGAATTTAGCTGCTGAGGACGAGCGATTTTGTCCCATTGCCGACAAATACTGGAACGCCCGGGGCGGCAGCGCTACGGATGGCGGTGCTTTTATTTTCACTGTAAAAGATTCGGACAAAGGAAACGGTAGCAAAAAACTGGTTTGTACCAACAAATTCGGGCAGGTCGTAAAGACCCCTGACGGGCAGCAGCACTACAAAATAACTCCTGAGATAACAACTCCGACAAGCGCCGGAGAAATTTTACCAGCAATAGCTAATGGTATGGCGGCCAACGGACTTTCAGATTTAAAGCACTATTGCTTTAAAAAGATAACCGATTGGAGTTATACCGAGTTAAGATGCCTCTGTAACGAGCTTATCATACAGGCAACCGTAAGTGATAAAAATAAGACCAAAGCCATTGAGGTTTTGACATTTCTAAATGATCTCCCCTTTTTTACCGGAGACAAAAAACGCAGTTCAGTACTACGGATTATCAGAGAGAGCCTGACTTCAATTTTCGATGCCTCACCAAAACTGAATGAAAATACCGCCGGTATTTATCGTTATATCGATTGGGACTTCCGCAGCATACTACGGTCTCCACGTGGTGATGAAAAAATTTTGGTAATAAACGCCAAAGAATTTCCTCCGGAAGGAAAAGACTGTGATGCACGGCTAATCCGTGTCGCCTATGAAATGGGATGGAAAAGATTCATCTGTTATGGTTATAAAGGGCAACGATTTTGTGGTTGCGGGCTGTCAAAAGAATCTGACAGTGTCAGAATAGATGTCTACGGCAGTTCAGGAGATTACTTGGCTTCCGGTATTGACGGTTTAGAAATTTTTGTTCACGATAACGCTCAGGATCAGCTCGGACAGATCATGAAGCGCGGCAAATTGGTCGTCTATGGTGATGTGGGCCAGACGTTCATGTACGGTGCAAAAGGTGGAGAGGTTTACGTGCTGGGCAATGCCGCCGGTCGGCCATTAATCAATGCGGTCGGACGTCCACGGGTTGTCATCAATGGTACTTGCCTGGACTACTTGGCGGAATCGTTTATGGCAGGGGATCCTTTAAATGGCGGTGGTTTTGTTATTCTTAACGGCATCGAGTTCGACGAAAAAGCCAACATTGTCGACCAGGCGACACCATATCCCGGCTCCAACCTTTTCTCTTTGGCTTCCGGAGGGGCCATCTACTTGAGAGACCCTGATCATAAGGTGGTGAATGACCAGTTGAACGGCGGCGAGTTTGTTGATTTAAGCGCTGCCGATTGGGATCTGATTCTTCCGTATTTGAAAGAAAATGAAAAACTTTTCGGCATATCCATAGAAAACGATCTTTTGACTGTAAATGGGGCAAAAAAAGGATATAAAAACGTTTATCGTAAGGTGCAGGCTGTTACACTCGATGTGCTGGCAAAGGAATCCGTTGCTGTCGAGGAATGGGGGGAAGACTGGCAGCAGTTTGAAAAGCTAACAGCGGATTCGAGTAATTTTTAAAAAGAGGTTTCTATAAAAAAATA
>CALANC010000172.1 GCA_937925895.1 uncultured Desulfobacterales bacterium | reverse complement strand
GGTTCGAAACACGCTTTCTAAATTAAGCGCTTCATTTTATTTGTCAACACGCATTCGGATAATAATAAGGCTGAAAACTTTAAGCCCGATAAGACCTCCAGCAGTCCAGACGATCCCGAGATAAGGTATCAGTGCAACGTTGGTAACCAAAGTTCCGCACGCAGCTCCAATTAAATCAGCAGAAAAAGTCCGCGTTACCGCAGGGGCATCATCACCCCGCAAATAGAGGGCCACCGGAAACTGAAAACCACATATCAGGGAGATAACAAAGCCGAAAATGAGAAAAAAAGCCACCGGTAGAAGGTCCCCGCCTTTCGTCAAAGCAAGGATCAGCAGTCCCATTAAGACAATAAACAAACCATCGGTAAATGCCAAAGTCTGTCTGCCCCGGCTTCGCAATTTTTCGCCGATCCAGGCTCCGGGCATAAGACCGGCCAAGAAAACGGTAATTATCAGGCCGATCTGCAGATAAATATAGCCAAAAAAGATTTGGAAGGCAAATATGATCAAGACTTCGCAACCCATGACCATGAAGCCTGTTGAAAACAGAACAAACTCTTCTGCCGTCATGCGGACCAAATAGATCAAACAGAGTATGGCCAATACGGCGATGAATCCTGTTGGAGAGGTGGAAAATTTAGAAAACCATTGTTGAAACATTATTCGCATCAATAGAGGGAAATCATCGCGGTTTTTGGGAGTCTCTGTATCTACAAGTGTATTCAAGCGGGTAATTCTTTCATGTGTGATGTTGCCATAATAATACCCCTTGATGTAACTCGTTTGAATATTTTTTTGAGCCAGGCGATGGGGTATATCCGTTTCGATGGGTAGTGAACGGCACAAAAAGAAAATCTTTTGCCCGGGAAGCATAAGAACATTTTCGAAATATTCTTTAGCGGTATTAAAGAGAGATGAAATTTTTTGCCGTTGAGGTTCAGACAAGTAATTGTCGAATCCTTGCATTGAGAAACTAAGGACTCCGTGTTGCGCAAGATGTTGTTTTGCGATAGCAAAAAAACGATCGGTAAAAAATCTGTTGACTTGAAAGGTGTTGGGTTCGGAAAGATTAACTATGATTGCATCGTAAATCTTTTTAGAGTTTGTCAAATAGGCACGGCCATCTTGATGAATGACGCGTAAGCCAGGAATCATTTTGATCAGACCAAATTCGAATTGTACGGAGGCCACCTGGGGATCGAGTTCTAGGTAATCCACAGATTTCGGTTGATACTTTATGAGTTCGGTTAGCATTCCACTTTCAGCGGAAATAAGCAAAACATGTTGGGTTTGATCCAGCTGAGCCAGAGGATAATGGACAGTCTCTTCGGCGATGATCAAATTCTGGCTTCCAAACTGAGGGGTACCGCCAACGAACAGGGTAAATTGCTCTTGGTCCTTATGGACCATGATTCGACCGTAACGTGATTCTTTGTAATGAACCAGATCTCCTTCCAACGGAGCGATGGATGATAGCTCCAAAATAGTGCCGGAAACAAGAATGGTTAGGACAAGACCTGTACCCAATAGTAAAAAGGGGTTATATCGGAAAGATAGAGGGAATAGGAGATAAGTTGCGACAAGTAACGGGATATTGGCTATCAATGTCGCCTGCAGAGGTGTGGCCAGATAAACAAGCGCAAAGGAAAACAGGACCCCTCCGGCAACATCACCTAAATTGTCGGTAATATATATGCGAGAACCGGGATAGTCCGGATTCTCGGTCCTGATTACAAATAAGCTATAGGGAAGAACGAATCCAATTAAAAGCGCGTAGGGTGCGAGGGTAAGAATAGTAAAGACAAAGGTGGGATAAAACCCCACAGAGCTGCCGTGAATAAAGAAAACATCACGAAAATGGCGAATGGCCAAGATTTGTACTGATGGGAGACTGGCCAAAATAAGGGAGAGCCAACCCAGTCTTTTGATCGTAGGCTTGAAAAAGTGCTTGGTAATCCAGCGGGCCATAAAAGTTCCAGCACCGCCCAGAATCAGCCAGTTGAAAAGAATCAGGGCAATAACGAACTCGTTTCCCTGAAATTGTGATAAAAATTCACGAATGATCAATAATTGGGTAACAACAGAAGAAACACCTGTAGCGATGACCACCCGGGTTATGTTACGTTCACTTTTCCTCTTCAAAATATTGAACCTGGTAAGTCGAAATTTCCAGTGGTTGGTTTTTCCAGGTATCAGCGGAAAGGCCTGCCTTCAAACAAAGATGCGATAAAAATTGTTTTGGCTGGGGCAACTGTTCCCAGACTTGAGGTAAAAACGTGGCACTTGAAGATCCTTTTCGGAGTACAACACCATCAATCTTAACACGTAGTTTGGATAGCAGATCTTTACTGTCACTGTATTTAAGCGGTTGAGGTTGACTAAGGATGCTGATTTCAATGTCCACCTTGTCTAGCTCGTCAGCTTTTAATGGAGAGAATCTGGGATCATGGAAGGCGGCATTGATTGCGTTGCGCTTAACTCCGGTTAAAATCGATTCGCCGGCTTCCAAACTGCCGATACATCCTCGAAGTTGGCCTTTGGTAGTAAGCGTAACGAAAGTACCGCGTTTTTCCTGAAAAGCATTATCAGATAGAGAGTTAGTATCGACTTTTATTGATTGTTGGCCAAGTCTATCAGCTATTGTCTGTCTGGCTAGACTTATCAGTATCTGACCCTGATGTTTACTAAAAGGCTGGGATGAATCTGTTTCATGCTGCATTGGTGTACCTCCATAAAAGGCAATGACCGTGTAGCCGACAACCCTCGAACGATCTCCTGCGGTATCGCCGCTGTTAGAATAATGAAGAAAAACCGGATGCCAGCCGTTTCGGCGAGCTATTGCCATTGTGATTAGGATCGGAATTTTACCACATGCTACATTATCACGCTTTACCAGTTGATTGACGTCAAGATTTAAAATGGTTTGGATGGTTTCCTCATCCTTGGCAACCGCCTCTGAATAGGGAAGGTAGTGAGATAAATCTGAACTGACGACAAGCAGCGTACGGTCGTCAAGCAACGGATCGAGGGTGGATGCGTATCGATCTATATTGCCCGGGCCCAGAACAATAGGTATGAGTTCGAATGCCTTTAGATAGTGCTGCAGAAACGGTAGAACAACTTCCAATGAATGTTCCCGTTTGTCGGAAATCGGGATCGATTTAAACAGGGGTGAAAGGCGGAGCAATTTGCCTGCATCTTCGTGAATTTTAGTTAGGCCAAGGGGAGTTTCATAGGCGTTAGCATCACTTATGGCGCCACCTGTAAAGCCGACGCGATGGTCGGGCCCCAGCATAACGATCCGGTTAAATTGATTTTCCCTTAAAACCAGGGAGGCATGCGCTGCCGTTAATCCGGAATATATGTACCCGGCGTGGGGCATGATAATTGCTCTGAGAGAAGCCTTTGGTGGATGTTGAATTTGAGTCGATTTGATTTGATTGGTGAGTTGTTCGATGTAGTTTGTTAATTCAGATGGACGAGCAGGA
>CALANC010000171.1 GCA_937925895.1 uncultured Desulfobacterales bacterium | reverse complement strand
CAGAGGTTTTATTGAGAGCGTTCAAAACGACAAGATAAACCCCGTATGCAGCCGTAACACCGATTAAGGGAGCACCTCTCACATACATGTCTCTGATGGCCATGATGACATCATCAACGTTTTTAAGATCTGCAACTACGAATTCGTGCGGAAGGTGTCGCTGATCGATGATCTTCACCGTTTTTAAATCAACATCAAGCCAAACAGGTCGCAAGGTTTTGCCGTCTATTATCATTTGATATTCCTAAATCTCAATTTCATTTCAATACATAGGTAATCAGCATTGGAAAAATCAGCTTACCATTTAAGACTGAAAAGAGAAATTTTATTTTTATATAATTTGTTAATAAAGCACAAGAAAATTGTGGAATAAATCCCAACCTGATCTAATAGAAATACGGCACGCTAAACACGCTCTTGACAAAGAACAAACCATTGCCATAAAAGATGAACCTTGGAAGCAAAAGAATGGATTAAAGGTGATTACAAAAACAATTAGGGATGTCTAATCATGGCCAAATCTGATTTTAAATTTTTCTTTCCCATTCGGGTTCGTTATGCTGAGACTGATCTCCAGGGCATCGTCTTCAATGCCCATTACTTGACCTACTTTGACACGGCGATCTATGAATATCTTCGTGATCTGCCTTTTGATTATATCGAGCATGTAAAGCATACCGAAACTGACTTTCATGTTGTCAAAGTTTTGATCGAATTCTACGGTCCGAGTCACTTTGACGATGAGATTGAAGTTCATGTTCGTACGGGACGAATCGGCAGGTCCAGCCTAACCTTTTTAATTGAAATATATCCCAAAAACAGTGAAACGACCTTGGCCAAAGGTGAGGTGGTTTGGGTAAACACGGACCAGAAGAGCCACGAATCATCTCAATTACCCGAAGAACTGGTGTTCAAGTTAAGGGACAAAGAAGGGAAAATTTAAAATATGGAGTGTTTCCCCCCATGAATTGATCTCACAAGGATAGGGGATAAGATAGTCCAGTGGGTTTATGGCAATTGCATTTGCTACAGCACGATTTTTATTATGAAAAATATGTTCCGCTGCCGAAGCAAATGCAATTTCAGATTAAACTTTCAGGCAGAACATCGTATGGGTGTCCCTGATACCGTCGATGATTCTGATTCTGTCGTATGTCAAGGAGAGCATACTATCATCATCAGGTGCCTGAACCTCCGCCACCACATCATAACGGCCCGCGGTCAGATAGACATTTTCTACTCCTTGGATACTTTTAACTTGACCTGCAACTTCACGATCCCTACCGGGATCTGCAGTTATTAGAACCATTGCCTTTGCCATGATGTTACCTCCTTTGTTCATCATCGGGCAAAATTTTGTTAATACAAATTTTGCCATTGAAAATGAGGCATTAGATTTACTCAAGCACTCGAATAACCTCATCTAGTTGCCCCGGCGAAATATACACGTGGGGCGAAAACCGAATTCTTCCAAGACGCTCTGCAGCAACAATGTTGTTTTTCTGAAGATGTGCCATAATGATACCGGATGTAATTCCGGGTTTTTCACAAACAACAATTCCCGTCGAATAATCGGGAAACTGCTCTGAAAACACCTTGAACCCAATTTTGGTTAACTTCCCGCACAAATGAGCACTCAGCTCATATAGCCTGTCTCGAACAGCGGAGAATCCGATGGTTTTCAAAAATTCCAACGCGGCCTCAAAATAGATCCAGTCGTTGAAATTGGCGGTGGAAAGGGTAAAGCGGTCGACCGTCGGTTTTAGCTCTGATTTGTAAGGAAGATATTCTTTATCTTTGACCACTGATCCTGTGCCCAAAAATACCATTTCGAGGTCTTCCAGCTTTTCTTTTGAAACGTAAAGAATCCCCAAGCCTAACGGGCCCAACAGCCACTTCCAGGCAGAAAAAGCCATATACGAGATGTTGGCTTTTTTTACATCCATAGGCTGCATTCCAACCCCTTGGGCGCCGTCAACCACAAACACGATCCCTTCTTTTTTACACAGATTCCCCACTTGTTCCAAGGGAAGTGGCATGCCGGTGCACCAATGCACGGCGGAGAGAGAAATCACGCGGGTTTTATCGGTAATCAATTGTTTCAGCGCTTCTATGAAGGCTTGGGGAGATGTCTCCATGGGCGTGGTAAGGAGTTTTACCCCTTTTTGTTTCAGGTGCCACCAGGGATATACATTGCTGGGATATTCGTTTTCCAGTAGAATGACTTCGTCCTGAGAGGAAAGATTAAGTCCGTGGGAGATAAAATTCATTCCTTCAGCAGTGTTATGTATTAAGCCTAGCTCATCCGGTGAGCAATTTAACATCTCGCTGAGAATGTGTTTTATATTCTCCTGAACCTTTTGATAACCGGCAACCTCTGTAAAAATCCCCTTGGCAGCATAACCTTTCATGAATCGTGTTACCGCTTCGACAATATGATTTCCCGCTGGAGTCGTACCGCAGTTGTTGAGCCAGATCATCTCCTTGTTTATGGGATATGCTCTATAGATTGAATCCCACTTCATATTTTCTTATATCTCCACTCCCGGGCTAAATCCCTGCCTGGAATTCTACCCCATATCCGCTTGGATCCGACCTTATGACCTCACCCCTAAGGTGAGAAAAACCCCGGACAGGCAAGATGATGTCCAAATAAATTTCCTGTTCGATGTCTAAGGATGTGGAAGTTTCAATAAAGGCTCCTCCCTGGCTCACATTCTTCATAAACCCATTAAATTCACTGCCGTGTGTTTTGTAGTTAAAAGGTAGTAGATAATCTTTTCGCGGAAATCTTCTCTTCTCAAGATCAACACTTTCCCCTGTGGTTTTCATAAGCGTCTCCAATTCAGGTCGCCGGAGGGATATCGGTTCCCCTGCTCTCTTTCCGCGACCTATCAGAATATCAAACTAATTTTCGTTGCCCCCTATCAACTCTTTATACCTAAAACAATGTACCAGGTGATCGTTGACCACACCTAAAGCCTGGAGAATCGCATAGCAAATGGTACTTCCAACAAAAGAAAAACCTTCTTTTTTTAATGCATTGCTCACCGTATCAGAAAGGGAAGTGGAAGCAGGTATTTCTTTCAACTCTCTCCAAGAATTGTGAATTACCTCCCCACTGGTGAACGACCAAATAAAAGAATCAAAAGATCCCCTTTCTTCCTGCACCTTGAGGAAAGCTGCGGCATTGTTAACAGCGGCTTTAATCTTCAAACGATTCCGGATGATGGACGGATTTTGGCGGCCATTTTCTATTTCTTTATTTGACATCCGGGCAACCTGCACGGGATCAAAGCCATAAAACACCTGTCTAAACGCCTCTCGTTTGTGAAGCACGGTTTTCCATGAAAGTCCTGCTTGAAAAGCATTAAGGACAATAAATTCAAACCATATTGAATCATCATGTACGGGAACGCCCCATTCTTCGTCGTGGTATCGAAGCATCAATTCATCGTCACTCAACCAGGTGCAGCGGAGTTTGCTATCGTCCGTCATAAACCTCGATCCCGATCAATTTATTGAAATTAAAGTATAATTTCAGCTATCCCTCTCCGGTTCATTACATTTGCCCAGGCCATTGGAAATTCTACTCTGAGAGATGGCGACCTGTTTTATCTTATAACATTTCCTTAACCTAGAGTCAAAAGTAGACTTGACCGGAGGTTTCTTGCCGCGACGCATTGCCGAACGGCAGGGTCTGTAAGCGGCGATAGGAGGGAAAGATAAATCGATTCAAAAAACGAATAATTAAGGGTAAAGTTTGAAAATTCGTGCCTGAAATGCTAAAAGGATCTCTAACCTATTAAAAACTTAGAATTTGATAATGCTTTCCAAGCACAAATGATGAAATCCTGGCGGCAAGGGATTCGTCGAATCACAAGATATCCGTTTAGGAGGAAAACATGACATTCAATTTAAAAAATAGGAACTTTTTAAAACTTTTAGATTTTTCTCCCAAAGAAATTCAGTTTTTGCTCGATCTTGCATTAGACCTCAAAAGGGCAAGGTCTGCAGGAACAGAAAAGCGAATGCTTAAGGGCAAAAACATTGCGTTAATATTCGAAAAGTCTTCGACACGAACCCGGTGCGCATTTGAGACCGCGGCCTATAGCCAAGGGGCGCACGTCACTTTTATTGGACCCTCCGGATCTCAAATAGGCACAAAAGAATCCTTAAAAGATACGGCCAGAGTGTTGGGCAGGATGTATGACGGTATTGAATATCGGGGTTTCGAACAAGAAAGGGTTGAATTGCTCGGACAACATGCCGGCGTTCCAGTGTGGAACGGCCTTACGAACGAATTTCATCCGACTCAGGTGATGGCGGATCTATTAACCATGATCGAGCACATTGACCGCCCGCTCCATCAGATCACGTTCGCCTATTTAGGAGATGCCAGAAACAATATGGGGAACTCCCTTCTGGTGGGTGCCGCAAAAATGGGGATGGACTATCGTTCGATTGCGCCTTTTAAGCTTCAACCCGAAAAAACTTTGGTAAAAGAAGTTGAAAAAATATCCGCTAAAACAGGAGCGAAAATTTCATTAACCGATGACGTGCCCATAGGAGTGAAGAACTGTGACTTTCTTTGCACGGATGTATGGGTTTCGATGGGAGAGCCTGAAAGTGTTTGGAAAGAAAGAATAGATCTTCTTAGGCCTTATCAGGTCAATGCAGGTGTGATGGAGATGACAGGCAAACCCGAGGTGAAATTTTTGCACTGTCTTCCGGCATTTCACAATCGTGAGACGGAAATCGGGGAGAAAATATACCAAAAATTTGGGCTGGACGCGATGGAAGTCACTGAAGAAGTGTTTGAATCTGAAGCTTCGGTTGTTTTCGATGAAGCCGAAAACCGGGTTCACACGATCAAGGCGATCATGGTCGCAACTTTAGGGAATTGAGGTTGATGACCTTTGGAAATAAAAAGAGGAGAGAAACGAAAATGGCGGAAAACGTTATTATCATGGGCGCTGCCGGTCGGGATTTCCACAATTTCAACGTCTACTTCAAGGACAACGAACGCTATCATGTTGTCTGCTTTACCGCTACCCAAATCCCGGATATCGAAGGTCGGCAGTACCCCGGGGCACTTGCTGGAGATCTCTACCCGGGCGGTATTCCGATCTATCCGGATGACCGCTTGTTCGATTTGGTTAAAGAAAGCCGGGCAGATCTGGTGGCGTTTTCCTACAGCGATGTGTCTCATGCGGAAGTCATGCATAAAGCGTCGGTTGTCACCGCTGCCGGTGCTGATTTTATTATCATCGGCGCCCCCTATACCATGCTCGAATCGACCAAAACCGTCATTTCGGTCTGCGCTGTCCGCACCGGATGCGGAAAGTCTCAAACGAGTCGCAAAATAATCGAGATTCTCCAGGCGATGGGCAAAAGTGTCGTGGCAGTCCGTCATCCAATGCCTTATGGTGATCTCACCAAACAGGTGGTGCAGCGCTTTGCCAGTTATGAAGATTTCGAAAAGTACGATTGCACCATTGAAGAGCGAGAAGAATACGAGCCGCATATCAACATGGGCGCCGTTGTCTATGCCGGGGTCGACTATGAGAAAATTCTTAGACGAGCCGAGGAGGAAGCCGATGTCATAGTCTGGGACGGAGGTAATAACGATACGCCCTTTTTCAAGCCCGACATTCATGTTGTGGTATTCGACCCTCACCGACCCGGTCACGAAACCGCCTATCATCCCGGAGAAACGAATTTGATCCTAGCGGATGTGGCGGTGATCAACAAAGTTGACAGTGCGGTTCCCGAGAATGTGGAAAAGGTGCGCAAGGCAATCGAGCTAAACAATCCGCGAGCTCAGATTATTCTGGCCGACTCGGAGTTGACCGCCGAAGATAACGAAATAATCAAAGGAAAAAAGGTGTTGGTGGTTGAAGACGGCCCCACGCTGACACATGGTGAAATGGCATACGGCGCCGGGGTCATTGCGGCCCGACGATTCGGGGCAGCCCAACTCGTCGATCCGAGACCCTACCTGGCGGGATCCATCAAAGAGACGTTTCAGACCTATCCCGGTATCGGAACGGTACTTCCGGCCATGGGGTACGGACGTCAGCAAATGAAAGATTTAGAGGAAACCATAAACAATACTCAATGCGATCTGGTACTGCTTGCGACACCGGTGAACCTTACCCGGCTGGTTGCCATCAACAAGCCCAGCATCCGGATTCGTTATGGGTATAAGGATAACAGCACACCAACCCTGGCGGATATCATCCGCGAACGTTTGCCTGCCTGATCGGCCTTGACTCGAGCACACATCTTATTAAACAGGAAACGGGTTGTCTTGGTAACCAATGTCAAATAATAGAAATTTAAATCTTGTTTTTATCTGAGCCAAATAGTATCCTGTTTCTCAAGACCATACAAATGATTCTATCACTTCCCCGAGCTGGATTACCATCTGCTTCCTCACTGGTTTTGATTTTAAAGTACATTATGACCCGACGATTACATAAACAGGTAGGGGTTTTCTTTTTTCAATCATTTAAGGAGAGGAGGTCATCATGCCAATTAAAGTCTTAATAAAACGGCGATTCAAAGAAGGATATTTTAACGAAATTAACAATGTGATTAAAGAGGTTCGTTTTGGCGCCATGGACCACAAAGGGTATATATCCTCTGAAACTCTGTGGGACCATGAAGATCCATTTCGAGTTGTGGTAGCTTCAAATTGGCGAAGTATAGAACACTGGAACAATTGGAAAAATAGTGAGTTGCGGAAATCCAATGAGCAAAAGTTCAACGAATTCCTTGATGGTGAGACCGAATATGAAATATATGATCTTGGAATATATCCCCACTAGTACAGCTGGAAGTCAGTCCGTGAAGACCAGCGGATTTAAATGAGCAGTGTTAATATACATGGATAGAAAAAAGACATTGGATGAAAACAAACTCCTGTTTACACCCGGGCCGCTGACTACCAGCCCAACAGTAAAAGAGGCAATGCTGAGAGATTTGGGATCCAGGGATTCTGATTTCATCGATCTCGTAAAGGATATTCGCCATCGTCTCTTGAAATTAGCAGGTGTTTCGCCGGACACCTATACGGCGATCCCCATGCAAGGAAGCGGCACATTCGGTTTGGAGTCCGTCATCTCTTCAATCATTCCCCCTGGCGGTAAGATTTTAGTCGCCATCAACGGGACCTATGGCAGACGTTTGGTTCAAATTGCCGACGTATTGACAATCAAAACTGCAACCATAGAATACCCTGAAGATCACCCCGTTGTTGCCGAAGATATCGGAAAAATTTTGCAAGAGGATCCGGATATCACACATGTTGCCGCATGTCACTGTGAGACAACATCCGGGATCATCAATCCAATCAAGAATATCGGAAAAGAGGTCAAACAATCAGGAAGGATTTTCATGGTCGACGCTATGAGCAGTTTCGGCGCGATACCCATAAATTTAGAGGAATGCGAAATTGATTATTTCGTATCCTCTGCCAATAAATGCATTGAAGGTGTACCGGGGCTCAGTTTTGTTCTTGCAAATCTGAGCTGTTTATCAAAAACAAAAGGATTAGCCCGCAGCGTTAGTCTTGATCTATTCAGTCAATACAAGGGTCTTGAAAAAAACGGG
>CALANC010000170.1 GCA_937925895.1 uncultured Desulfobacterales bacterium | reverse complement strand
TTTCTTTTTCATTTCTATTCTATTTTGAATAACGAGCATTAATTTTCAATATAAGATAATATGCTACGATCTTGAAATATCTTTTCAACAGCCTTTGTAACTGCCCCTCCGATTTGCCTATTCGTACCCCAAACAGAATGGGCCATTACTTTATCATTTTGCTTGTATCCATCACTAGTCTCTATCTCAAATTCAAGGTAGATCCCGCTCCAAATGCCTTTGGCCCATAAGTCCCATTGGATTTTGGTTATTGTAAATTTGAAATATTTATTCGCATCTGGAGACAGCGGGACTTGATGTTTGGTCAATTCCTTTTCTATTAATTCTTTTGCAATTTTGTAAAGGTCGTTCAGATCAACATATATTTTTGCTGATAATGCTCCTGGTTTAACGTATTCAACTAAATATTCCTTTTCTGCATTTTCTGGGATTAAAACATTTATAGGATCATCTCCACTGAAGTCAGCAATCGACTCAGGTTCAATGTCAATCTTAACAGGTTTTATGTGTCGTGTGCATCCAATCGGGTAAACAATGAAAACGCATATTGCTATCGTGACAAAATATTTACTAATTTTATTCCTTTTCATATGATTAAGGCCACACAATGAAGTAGCACATTTAATTGTTATCATGTAAAGAAAACAGATAAGGCTCAATTATGAAGAATCTGTTTCAAATCAGGTGCGATACAGATATATGGAGATTACCTCACGAAAACCGTACTTGTCAAAACTTGTGTTTACTTGCCAGTATCTTCACTATTCACAACAACAATTGATATACAGATATCATAAACACAAAACCCCACCTCTATGAGAAATGGGGTAATGATAATCGGTCCATGGCAACCTCTCGGCTACGGGTTATTTTTTGGAGTTCTTTATATTATTTAGTTTCAAAACTTCAATGCTTCTGTCAAATAAAATTATGATGCTCTCATTTGATCTTTTGCCTTATCAATTAAATGTAAGGCTGCCTGATTATTTATGCCAGCATACGATGTTTGTATGGAATTGATTTCGGACTCAATATGCTTTTTTAACATCGAAAGACGTGACGGAATATATATAGAAACTATAAAGTATTTTTCCTCTTCTTGGATTGATTGAGACAAAACATTAAGATCTACAGCATTACTTATAAGATCTGCTGATGAACCTATACTATTGGCGATTCCTGAATAAAAAATATCTCTTTCCGAACTGGAAGATGCCCCGGAAATTTTTAATAAATCAATTGAGAGATACCTTAATTGTTTTTCAGTATCTTGAAATTGTTTGATAATATCCAGCAAACTATCTTGAGAAAATGTAGGTGTAGGAGAGCAAATAACACATAGAAGGATAAATATTGCTATTACTTTTTTCATTAGCGCCTTCGTAGAATTTGCTGATAAAAGTTTATTACTTGGCTTTCTTTTCGGGCGTCTCGCGGCACTCGATCCCTTGCTCCTCCAGGTGCTTTACAACAATCATTTCGACTTGCTGGGAGAGACTCCGAAAGCCCTCTTTCGCAAGGGCTTCGAGCGCTTTTTTAACAGGGGGCGAGGTTTTAAAGGCAATGGTTGCAGTTTTCATTTTTTCGTTATTATTGGTTTTTTTCATCTTTTTACCTCTCATGATAATTAGTGTCAAAGTATTTATTATATATTTATATTGACAAAGTTAATATTAGTAAATAATATATATAAGCAAGGAAAAGTCAAGAGAATTTAACCCAAAAAACATAGCAAAATGAAAAATCAATTATTAAACATTGCGCTTGAAGGCACCTGCAGCGGCGACGCTGCGGGCGGTTTGTTGCTATGGGCCGTGGAAAGCCTTCAGGCGCTTTTGTTTTTGAAGGGGGGTAATCTATTGGTTGGAAAAAGAACGGGCTGCCCGAAAGGAGCTTCACCCAAAAGGACAGCCCTAAACACAACTTTCACCTAAAGGGGGTAAAAGAAATGTCTAAATCTAAATTAACACAGAAAGACACACCGAGGCAAGAGGAGATCCATCCGTATTTTCCGAATGATATCAAAATTGTCAGGAAATTCAATGGATCGGGGAAAGCAAAATATTATCATCCATCAAGCAGGAATGACGATGATGACGTTTCCACTTGCGAATGTGACCTTTATAGTCATTTGAGATGTGGTCTGGACAGACTTCAAATGCTGGTTGACATTAATTATGGGGAAGATGTGGAACCCGACGGATTTTATTTTATTTTCAAGGCCTTGCTACGTGAAACTCGAAATCAGATGGACGAAATGTTTGAACATGTCAGTAACAATATCGGGATTATAGAAATGGAGACGGTCGGGGGGTTAAATACTAGTGTCTACAGAGATGGTTTAGTTGTGGATGCGAGCATTAGACCTATTCAGGAAGTCACAGACAAAAACGCTTAACCATACCCAGGATGAGCTTTCGGGCTTGTCCTGGGGAAATAAAAAAACCCCGCCAGGATGACTGACAGGGCTATGCTCTTTGATAATTTGATATAATTCTTTAACTTAATGAAAAACTTTGTTCCTATCTGATAATTCTAAACCTAAGGCTAAAACAATCTTTCGTTTTGTTTCCATCCTGCATGGCTTGCCCCCCTCTATTCGTGTGATGGTGAGGGCTGAAATGTTGGCATTTCTGGAAAGTTCGGCCTTACTTATCATAAGAGATTCTCTAATTTCTTTTAAGGAGTTTTCGCTCATTTTCTTAAACCTGTTAAACTGTAGCAACATAAACAAGTGTGATGCCTAAAATTAAATTCACTAGCATATCATTTCTCCTATATGTAT
>CALANC010000169.1 GCA_937925895.1 uncultured Desulfobacterales bacterium | reverse complement strand
CATTAAAAAACTTTTTGGGGTTCTTTTTGAACAGTATATTGAGGACATTGCGACGAAAAACCGGTCATCTGTTATTTTCAAAGGATTTTTAAAGGATATGTCCGGAAATTATATCCAAAACCATTGTAAAGAGGAGATTGTAAGAGATTTTATTGCTGGGATGACGGATCATTATTTTTTGAGACAGTGCCCGGAAGATATCAGGCCCCAGGAACAGTTTGTATGAGAAATAGGGGGTGCCCCATCGATTTTGGCTTTTAGATAGAAGGAACACCCTATAATGATGCGTGATCGTATTTATATATGAATACGTGTGCGAAGCAACTTAAGAATTATGTATCAAAATCGGTCGTATCGTAATTTATGGCGCGGAGATAATCTGGTTTCTTTCCGGGTGACCGTCAAAGAAACCGATCTGTTTATCCATGCGAGGAAGTACCTCCAAGACATAACAAAGGAACTGATTTTAAAATATAGAGGATACATTGAAGCTTACATAGACAGATACCCGGACTTCCTTCAAACCCTGAAACCCTGGCGCACCGGAGGACCTATGCCGGTTATCATAGAGGATATGGTTATTGCATCTGAAAAGGCCGGTGTTGGTCCCATGGCAGCGGTTGCCGGGGCTATCGCCGGGCATGTAGGAGCTGATTTGTTGTCTTACACGGATGAAGTTGTGGTAGAGAACGGGGGAGACATTTTTTTCAAAATAAATGACCCGGTTACCGTAGGTATTTTCGCAGGTGAATCTCCTTTAAGTCTGCGCACGGGCTTGCACCTGGATACCGGGGGAAAACCGATATCCGTCTGTACGTCGTCGGGTAGCATTGGACACTCATTAAGTCTGGGCAAAGCGGATGCTGTCTGTGTTGTATCCACCTCCTGTTCTCTTGCAGATGCTGCCGCAACATCAATCGGAAACCGCGTAAAATCTGCAGCACACATTCAAACGGCAATCGATTTTGGTAAACAAATCCATGGGATTCGCGGAATTGTTGTTATTATAAGTAATGAAATAGGGTTTTGGGGTGATCTTGAGGTTGTCCCTTTAAAAAGAGAAAAGGGTTGAGTTTTGAGCCGGAACGAGGTAATTATTCGTTAGTAGGGGATTAACCGTTGCCCTGATTAGATGGTCAAGGGAGAATTAAGGATGAAAACAATGTGGGCCCCATGGCGCATGGATTATATTCTGAGCGATAAGGAAGAGGGCTGTATTTTTTGCCTGGCGCTTTCGGAACAGGATAACCTTACCCTTTATAAGGGCGAAATTTCCATGGTCATGATGAATAAATTCCCTTATATCAACGGCCACCTGCTTGTGGCGCCAAAGATACATCTTTCAACCCTGGACCAACTCAAAAAGGAAGAAAAGGGAGATCTGCTTGAAACCGTTGAGAAATCCATAGGGATCTTAAAAAAAGTGATGAACCCTGATGGTTTTAACGTTGGCCTTAATCTTGGGAAAGTTGCAGGTGCCGGTGTTGAGGAACATCTTCACTTCCATGTTGTCCCCAGATGGTTCGGGGATACCAACGCGTTAACCGTTTTTGCTGATGTTCGTGTAATTCCGGAGCACTTATTAGCCACCTATAACAACTTAAAGCCTTACTTTAATAAATTGGAATAATATTTAGTTCTTGCATGAGAAATGATGATATCTTTCTCGTGCAAAATACAGGTGATAAGTCAGAAAATAAAGGAGATAAAAATATGAAAAAAGTCAAAATGGCCTTTTGGGTTGTTATTCTACTTTTGGTGGCACTGTTTTTTTATCAAAATAAGAGCATTCTTATGGCAAAGCAAAGCCTAAGCTACGGGCTTCCTTTTCTTGACGTTCAACATGCACCTGAATTGCCATTTGCTCTTTTTCTTCTTCTTTCTTTTCTGCTTGGCCTTCTCGTCGCCTATTTTTTCAGTCTTTCTGAACGATTTAAATCCAAGAAAACCATTAAGAACTTAAATGCTGCAGCCACTTCCCAGCTGGAAGAAATTTCAGCGCTGAGAAAAGAGCTGGAGGCAATGCGAGGCGGTTCTTCCGGAGAAAATCAAGAATCAAAGGAATGAGACGAAGAGACCGAAAAATAGAGAAATACCGCCAAATATTGCCGGTTTGCAACCGGCTCACTCCCCCCTTATTTATGTTTGCGTCATGAGTTCTGCCAAAATAACTCCCATGATAAAGCAGTATCTGGATATTAAGGAGAAGTATGCAGATGCATTACTTTTTTACCGGATGGGAGATTTTTATGAAATGTTCTTTGAAGATGCCGAGGTTGCGGCCGGAATTCTTGAAATTACCTTAACATCAAGAAACAAAAAAGACGAGTTTCCGATTCCCATGTGCGGTGTTCCTTACCGAGCCGTGCAGGGTTATATTGCCCGCCTATTAGAAAAGGGTCATAAAGTCGCCATCTGCGATCAAATAGAAGATCCTGCCCAAGCCAAGGGACTGGTAAAAAGGGATGTTGTCCGAGTCATTACCCCGGGCATGATCGTTGATAATGAATTGTTGGATGAAAAATCAGACAATTATGTTCTTGCAGTGGCTCGAAATAACCATACTGCCGGGTTGAGCTGTATAGATATTTCGACGGGGAATTTTAGGGTGTCTGAATCTGAGGATATAAACGTTGTTATTGATGAGGCCCTTCGCATTTCACCAAGTGAAGCTGTGTTTCCGGAATACTCTAAAAATGACCGTTTTTTTTCCCCGATTATCAAGGCCTTGTCAGAGAAATCGATAACATATTTAGAAGACAGGGCGTTTGAATACAAAAGAGGATACGAAAGACTCATTGATCAATTCAAAACGATTTCTCTCGAGGGGTTCGGTTGTGAAAATTTAAAGGCAGGTATTCGCGCCGCCGGGGCGCTCATCTTTTACGTCCGGGAAACGCAGAAACAAAAGACAGAGCACTTCAAAGGGATCGAAACATATTCCTTAAGTAATCACCTGATAATAGATGACTTAAGTTGTCAGAATCTCGAATTGGTAAAAAACATCCGCACAGGCTCCAAAAAGGGAACCATGCTGGATATCTTAGACAGAACTGTCACGGCCATGGGCGGCAGGCTGTTGAAGAGGTGGATCAGATACCCGCTTTTGGACCCAAAGGAGATCCAACAGAGACAGGATGCCGTTGAAGAAGCAAAAAAAAACAAGCAATCACGCCGAAATCTCAGGGGCCGTTTAAAATCTATTTATGACCTTGAACGTCTGGGAAGCAAGATCTCCATGGGTCAATCAAATGCCAGGGATCTTGTTGCCTTGAAGCGTTCTCTTGAGAGTCTTCCCGCAATATGGTCTTTGCTTTCGGATTTTAACGCTCATTTTTTTAAATATCGCCAACATATTGATGAACTGCAGGATCTTGCGGAATTGATCGAAAAGGCGGTCCGCGAAGACGCCCCGCCCACGGTTAATGAAGGCGGCATAATAAAAACGGGATACAATGAGGAACTTGACGAGCTCATAAGTATAAGCAGAGATGGAAAAAACTGGCTGGCGAAGCTGGAAACCAAAGAAAAAGATTCAACCGGAATCAATACACTTAAAGTCAGCTTCAATAAGGTTTTCGGTTACTATATCGAAGTTCCCAAGGCCCGTTCAGAAGCTGTTCCGGTACATTATACCCGTAAACAAACTCTGGTGAATGCAGAACGCTATATAACGGAAGAGCTTAAATCGTTTGAATCAAAAGTGTTCAGTGCCGAAGACAAGAGAGCTGCTCTGGAATATAAAATTTTTAATGAAATTAGGGCGGAGGTTGTTAAGAATAATTCGGCTATTCAGCTGGTAGCTAAATTTTTAGCCCGTTTAGATTGTCTCCTGAATCTGGCTGAGGTTGCCGATCAAAACAACTACAAAAGACCGGAAATTAATACAGAAGGACATATTATTATTGAAGATGGAAGGCATCCGGTTGTTGAAAAGATGATAACTGGAGAACGATTTGTGCCGAACACGATCAGGGTAGATGATGATGAGCATCAGATTCTTATCATAACAGGTCCTAACATGGCGGGAAAATCGACTGTTCTTCGTCAAGTGGCCCTTACGGTCCTCATGACCCAAATGGGATCGTTTATTCCTGCCGGCAAAGCCTCAATAAGTATTACAGACCGAATTTTTACCCGCGTTGGTGCTCTGGACAACCTTTCTCAGGGACAGAGCACCTTCATGGTTGAGATGCAGGAAACAGCAAACATACTAAATAATGCAACCAGGCAGAGCCTTGTCATCATGGATGAGATTGGACGTGGAACGAGCACCTTCGACGGCTTGAGCATTGCTTGGGCGGTGGCCGAGCATCTGCATGACTTGAAACAATTCGGGGTGAAAACTCTATTTGCAACCCATTATCATGAGTTGACGGAACTGGCTCTCACAAAGTCCCGGATAAAAAATTACAACATTGCAGTAAAAGAATGGAATGACGAGATTATCTTTCTTAGAAAGCTGGTAGAAGGAGGCACCAACCGGAGTTACGGGATACAGGTTGCACGGCTTGCAGGGATTCCGGACAACGTGGTCAAGCGGGCGAAAAAGATCCTTTACCATATCGAAAATGCCGAGCACGGCTTGAAGAGCTCACCGGTACCTAATGAAAATGCACATATTGCAGAAAAAGAACAGGTGCAGCTCAATCTTTTTCGTAAACCTGAGACCGTTGTAATAGAAAAGCTGCAAAAGGTCGATATATCAAAAATGACGCCTCTGGACGCTATGAATTATCTCCATGAATTGAGGGAAAAGGTCAAGGACGTATAACCTTGCATGAAAATTAATGTTATCGGTGCGATCTGTGATTGACGAGGCAAAAAAATATTTTCTGTTCAGTCTTATCGCTTGCTGCATGATTGCAATTATATGGCCAGGGACGTCGCTGGCAATCTCGGCAAAAGATAAGTACTACAAAGCGGATGCGTGTTACAGGAAGCTTAAAAGCAGTTCAAAAAAGCAAAAGTACAGGGATCAATGGTTGATATGTATCAAGAAGTTTGAAGGAGTTTACCGGCATGATCCTTCCGGACCGTGGGCTGCAGCAGGGCTTTACAGGTCCGGAGAACTTTACCAGGAGCTTTACAGGCGTTCTTTGAAGGCGTCCGACGAAAAATCAGCACTCGACATCTTTGAGCGCATTGTTGAGCGTTATCCTAAAAGCAAGTACCGGCAAAAAGCAGCAAGGAAGATTCGTGAATTTTCCCAAAAAAAGACGGCAAAAGTAGTAGATAAAAAGGCGCGTCGTTCCAAAGCAGACTCGGCCGAGGATAAATTTGTAAGAGCGGATGCGTGCTACCGTAAGCTTAAAAGCAGTTCAAAAAAGCAAAAGTACAGGGATCAATGGTTGATTTGTATCAAAAAGTTTGAAGGAGTTTACCGGCATGATCCTTCCGGACCGTGGGCTGCAGCAGGGCTTTTCAGGTCCGGAGAACTTTACCAGGAACTGTATAAGTGGTCTTCAAAGACGTCAGACAAAGAAACAGCACGCGATATCTTCGAAGATGTAATAAAACGTTATCCTGAAAGCAGGTATAGCCAGAAAGCTGAAACCGCCATAGCCGGCTATCCGCGCAAAAAGCCCTCAAAAATTGCCACGCAAAAGAAGGCAGACAAAACCAAAGCTATCAAGGCCCCGGAAGATGAGGTCGCGAAAGCGATAAAAAAGTATTCTTCAGCTCCAATTTTGGCAAAAAAGGATCTCAAGGAAACGGGAAAAAATGGCGCTACGGTGAAAGGTCTGCGTTATTGGTCAAACCCCAGTTACACCCGAGTCGTAATCGATTCAGACAGTGAAGTGTCATATACGCACAGGCTTTTAAAAAGAGATGCCTCCATCCAAAAACCCCAGCGTTTGTATGTTGATTTAAACAACTCCCGGTTGGGAGAAGAAATACAAAAAATTATCCCAATAAATGATAATCTGCTCAGTGATGTGAGGGCCGGCCAACCAACACCTGGGTCGGTGAGGGTCGTTGTCGATATCAAGTCTTTTAAAACCTATAAGATTTTTTCTTTAAAAAATCCGTTTAGAATTGTAATCGATGTTTGGGGAAGAGTAGAAAAAAGGACACAACCACCATTTAAGGCAGGCGATAAACATGCCAAGATTCCTCCCAGCGCTTTGGCAAAACAACTCTCCCTTGGCGTACGCCGGATCGTCATCGATCCCGGTCACGGGGGACGAGATTTTGGGGCACCCGGATATTTGAAAGGGGTTCATGAAAAAAATGTTGTCCTACAAATTGCCAGACGGCTAGCCAAAAAGATCCGAAAAGATCTGGGTTATGAGGTTTTTTTGACCCGGAATAGCGACCGGAATCTCACTTTAGAAGAACGGACAGCAATCGCAAACACAAAAAATGCAGACCTTTTTATTTCAATACATACAAATGCTGCCAGAAATCGAAAGGCATACGGCATAGAAACCTTTTTCCTTAATTTGGCCACAGATGATGATGCTATCCGAGTTGCTGCCCGGGAAAACGCCACTTCAACGAAGAACATCAGTGATCTGCAGTCTATTTTAAGTGATCTTATGCAAAATGCAAAAATTAACGAATCAAGTCGCCTGGCAGCTCATGTTCAAAAAGCAATGTATAAATATTTGAGGAAAAAATATAGCAGAATAAGAAGCAAAGGTGTCAAACAGGCGCCGTTTTATGTCCTCTTAGGGGCCCACATGCCGGCCATATTGATAGAAACGGCCTTTATAAGCAATTCCAGGGAAAATAAAAGATTAGTAAATACCAAGTATCAGGATCGATTGGCTGAGGCGATTGTTGCCGGAATCCGGGAATATGTTAAAGAGACAAATCCAACCGCACTGATGAGAGAAAATCCCCGGAGTATCTCGAAGGGATAAAACCTAAAAAACGCCTGAAAATTTTTAAAGCGCCTTGCAGCTGCAGCGAAACGGCGATTGCAGGTTTTTGGTTAAAAGTAAAAGAGACACTATTATGGAGGTTGAAAATGAAATACAAAAACATTGTTTTTCAGGTAGAAGAGGGTATTGCAACGATCACGTTCAACAGGCCTGAAGTTTTGAATGCATTAAATGCGGAATCACTTGAAGAATTTTCACTAGCACTTGGTGAAATTGTCGAAGACGAAGATGTAAGGGTTCTCGTTCTTACGGGAGCCGGCGAAAAATCTTTTGTTGCCGGAGCGGATATAAAGGAGTTTCCTACCTTTAATGCGCTTAAAGCAAAAATGTATTCAGAGATGGGGCATGACGCAATTGATAAACTTCAGGAATTGCCGATTCCGGTAATTGCTGCTGTAAATGGCTATGCTTTGGGCGGTGGTTGCGAGGTAGCAATTGCATGTGATTTTATCTATGCATCAGAAAACGCCATGCTCGGCCTGCCGGAAATCAATCTCGGGATTATTCCCGGATTTGGAGGCACGCAGAGATTGCCGAGGTTGGTCGGCACGAATATGGCAAAAGAGATGATTTTTACAGGAAAAATGGTTCCTGCCCAGGAAGCAAATAAAATGGGTTTGGTAAACAAGGTCTGCACCCAAGAGCAGCTCATGAATGAAGTTAATAAAACAGCCAAGGCCATTGCCTCTAAAGGAAAAGTATCCATGCGCGCCGCAAAACAGGCGATCAACAATGGTATGAATGTGGATCTCAACACTGGTTGTAGAATTGAAACCGAAGCATTCGCCCTTTGCCTGGCAAGCCCTGATGCCAAAGAAGGGGCTTATGCTTTTCTGGAAAAACGAGAGGCTAATTTTACCGGAGGTTATACGTCCTAGTTCAAATTTTCTAAGGCATCGATGATACTCAGACCCTACCTTTTTTTCTTGACATTTTTTTCTATGTTCATTATAGGTTCGGCTCTTAGTTGTTTTTTTCATTTAAAAAGAGATGGTTTAAGGGTTTGATTGATGATGTTTGGATTTTTCTACTTTTTCTTTTTTAGCTTTTTTGGTGGCTTCTTTTTTAAGAAGTCTATCCATGGGCTGGTAAGGTAGAAAAGGCCGTACTGGACATAAACACAAACCATGGGTAGACACCAAAGGCGAAACCCATGGTTTTTCAGGGCTGTGGGTTTCCAATCTGCAGCCCTTTTTGTTGTTTGCATGAAAATTGATGAGAGTCTTTCAGGTGTTAAGTAAACCATATTTTTTTCTGAAAGGAGTGGGTGAATGATTCTTGATATCGGATTTGAGACCATGCCGAGAGAAGATCTTGAGTCCATCGTATTCCGCCGGCTCGAGGCTACCTTGAAACGCGTCTATGCCAACGTGCCGTTTTATCGAAAAACGTTTGAAGACAATAATATCACGCCGGCCGACATCCAATCTCTTGATGATTTAAAACGAATTCCGTTTACGACAAAAGAAGATTTACGACAAAATTATCCTTTCGGGATGTTTTCAGTGCCGATGGATCAGGTGGTTCGCATTCACGCCTCGTCCGGTACCACCGGGCAACCGACTGTCGTCGGATATACGGCAAGAGACGTCGACACCTGGGCCGGCCTTATGGCCCGTTCGCTTGCTGCGGGCGGGGCCAGTCGTGGAGACATGATTCATAATGCCTACGGTTACGGTCTTTTCACCGGAGGACTGGGCATCCACTACGGTGCCGAGAAACTGGGTGCTTCAGTCATTCCGGTTTCCGGAGGAAATACCAGGCGACAAATTGTCATCATGAAAGATTTTGGTCCAACCATCTTGACGGCAACACCCTCCTACGCACTTCACCTTGCCGAAGTCGCTGAAGAGACCGGCGTTTCTTTTGAGGATTTTAAATTTAAATACGGAATTTTCGGTGCCGAACCGTGGTCTGAACAAATGCGAGAAGAGATTGAACGGAAGTTGAATTTAACAGCGGTGGATATATATGGGTTGAGTGAAGTGATTGGACCGGGAGTTGCCATTGAGTGTTATGAGGCAAAAAAAGGGCTGCACATATTTGAAGATCACTTTATTCCTGAAATTATCAACCCCGAAACCGGAGAGGTTTTACCATACGGAGAAACCGGCGAGCTCGTTTTTACATCCATCACAAAAGAGGCGTTTCCCGTTATACGATACAGAACTCGCGATATATCTTCACTGAATCCGGAACCGTGCATATGCGGCAGAACACATGTTCGTATGAACAAGGTCAGCGGTCGCACGGACGATATGCTGATAATCCGGGGTGTCAATGTGTTTCCCTCTCAGATTGAGAGCATTCTGATGGATATGGACGATGTAGAGCCTCACTATCAACTTGTCGTAGACAGAGAAGGCAAACTTGACACACTCACGATTATGGTTGAAGTCGGCGAACGTGTCTTCTCAGATGAGGTCAAGCATCTACAGAATATGGAAAGGAAAATAGTTAAGAATATTAAAGAATATTTAGGTATTTCAGCCAGGGTAAAACTGGTGGAACCCAAAACAATTGCCCGAAGCGAAGGTAAGGCTGTAAGGGTAATAGACAATAGAGATCTTTGAAAAACGCACTCTTTTGTCCAATTCCGGCGCCAGACAATCAACAATCATCAATCCAAAGGGAGACTATATATGCGGGCGGAACAAATTTCAGTCTTTTTAGAAAACAAGGCAGGACGTTTGGCTGAGGTTACGGCTATTCTCGCAGAAGCCAATGTGAACATAAGAGCACTGGCTTTAGCGGATACATCTGATTTTGGTGTGCTTCGATTGATAGTGAATGACAATGCGAAGGCGGTAGAAGCACTAAAAAACCGGGGCTTTACTGTAGGCAAGACGGATGTGGTGGCGGTAGAAGTGGAAGACAAGCCCGGGGGGCTCCACCGGATACTCGATATTTTAAATGAGGCCGAGGTAAATGTGGAATACATGTATGCCTTCGTCAATCAGAGTGGAAGTAATGCCGTGATGATTTTCCGATTCGACAATATCGATAATGCGGTTAACATACTAGAAAAAAACAACGTAAAAGTTATCAACGGCAGCGAAGTTTATACCCTGTAAATTTATTAACTT
>CALANC010000168.1 GCA_937925895.1 uncultured Desulfobacterales bacterium | reverse complement strand
TGGTACGCAGCTATATCGAGGCGCTTCTTATAAAATCGATTGGGCAGCAAATTAATAAGAAAGGGAGTAAATCTGTGTGAGAATCTGTGTGAGAAAAACTTTCCAAAATCTGCTAAAATCGGAAAAAATCAGCAAAAATTGACAAATAAGTGAAAAATTAAAAATTAATTAATTCAGATAGTTATAATAATTTGAGGAGGTTAGGAAACTCGGAGGTAGTGTCTGAAAATCCCCGTGTCGGCAGTTCGATTCTGTCCCTCGGCACCAATAATATCAATAGCTTATGGATTTATCTGTGAGCTATTTTTGTTTTTGGTCAACAGTTGGTCAACAAATTGTAGAAAATATCTCTGGTTTTACCCCGAGTTATTTTTGTTCTCGTTTGGCACCTCTTTCAGCAACCTGTCAGCCTTTCCAATTTCCTTATCCAGCCACACCGTATACTGATTAATTGCCTCTCGCAACGATTCATCTGACAGCACAATGTAATGCACATCCATGCCTTTTAGACTGTGCCCCACGATAGTATCCCTTCGGACCTTGTCTACTCCAGCATATAGCAAGTGAGTTTTTACCGTTCGTCGAATATCGTGAAACGTGATGCCATTTTTTGTTTTTCTACCATATGGCACCTCTGCGTTCTTGCAAGCCGTCCTGAAAGACCGTTTTATACCGCCTTCACTGAACGAGGTGCCCTGATAGGTGAATACATAGTCGTGGTGTATCGCCCTTGGTACAGTGGCGAGGACAGAAGCGACATGGTAATTGATTGGTATTTTTTTCGGTTTGCTCTCTTTGGTAAGCTCAGGTGGTAGACGGAAAAATTCATTTTCCCGATCCACGTGCGACCATCTGAGCCCAAGAAGTTCACCCATCCGCATGAGGAAGAGTCCAATAACTACTATGAGGCGATGGAGAAGGAAGCCCTATCTGAAATCAATTCCAAACAATAAGGAGGTTACCCAATGACAGATTTAACCATTGAACACCAAAACGAAATCATTGTGAATTGCTTGCTGTCGGCGGCAGGCTATTTTACGAGAGACAAAAAGCAATTGGAAGAGAAAGAAAAGATGGAATTGAATCCACACCTCCATTTGCGGAAGATCAACCAACAAGTCAATGACGAAAGGTTGCAAGATGAAAACAGTTGCTAAACTAAACGCAGATATTGAAGGCATCAAACAGATGATGGCACAGGTTGATACTGAAATCATCAGCAAAAAGGCGCAGGTTGAGGATCTCAAAAAATCTAATTCAAAGCTCGTGGAGTTAAGCCTTGGCAAAGAGAGGCGACCAGCCGCATTAGAGACTCAGAGAAGGCGAATTTTTACATTGACCTCAGAGGTTGAGGAACTAAAATTCGTTAAGGGAACGCTTAAGGAGAAGCTGGAAACTGCTACACAGAGTCTACACACTGCCTCTATCCGCAATCGACTGGAAGAATACCGTAAAGCAGAAGCCTACCAGTTGAACCTTATTCAGAAGGCACAGGATTTACTGGCGAAGTATATCAATGCAATCTCTGAATTGGAAGGCTCCGGAAACGCCTTAGAACTGCTTGTCAGGATCAATGGTGATCTTAACGGTAAGGGGCTGGTAGATTTCGATGTGGATTTGGAAGCTGTTTTAAAGCGGTTCCATCGAGCTATTTTGTTCCACGATTTTGATTCCGCTCGAATTGACAGACTTAATACCACCAACCGAAACCTTCTAAATCAGCTGGATGCAGTCCACGAAGGTAAGCGTTCCTATCATAAGGCACAGGTGCAAACAGGACCAACGCGGCAAGTAAAGCCACACGTCAATCCTTTGCTTGAAGCACAAAAGTATGAGCAGTACAGGTTGAAAGAGGCAGACGATCTTAGCAAGCTGCTTAAACATAAGAAGAAAGTTATTCACCAAACCTATAGGTGACATGCTGGTCCCTGAGCCGGCTTTCACATAGGTCGGGATTTTCTGTTTCCTGACTGAGTTCATTCTTATCCATCGTCCGGTGAGTCTTTGCTGACATTTCTCACCTGACACCTCCGGGGAGTGGAGCGGGTCTTTCCCACCCGAGATTCGCTCCGCTCTCCTCCTTCCTCCATTCCGCACTTCGATTTAAAAAGCATAGCTCTGTATACCTTTTCTTAAAAAAGTCACAAGGATGGCCCGTTACGGCAGGCAGATTGAATTTTTATTGACACTTTCTGATACGGATGCTTAACCTTCTGATATTATACGGTATTAGGACTTATGTTTGTGTTCTGATAACAGCTATTATGTTAACTTCCAAGGTTTCACCAGCAAATCCGAGCAAATCAACGAACGCCATTCAGCGACCCGCCATTAAGTGTCTGAATTTAGGTTCGCCAAAACCGTAATATTGAATCTCCTCCTAATTATGTATAACCGCCGACAATCAGGACTTCGATTTTGTGCCCACCGCCCCCGCGGAAAGTCTGGAGGTCGGATCGACTGTTTTTAGCATGGGGTTCCCACTGGATTTTTTTTCATGGAATTTTAAGCCCTGCACCTTTTGGTTTTAAAATCTGTGATGGTTGTGGTATTTATGTATATCTGTAATTTAGGTAAAATGCGCATATTCTCAATATACATGAACTCGTCTGATATTTGGTTCTATGGCTTCAAATATTACGAGCCAGAATTAATTGATTTATACATCCATGCAAAACGATAAAGGAAAAGTCAGAGAATATAAAGTGCTGTTAGGCGCTATATCGTTTTTTGCAGGTTTGTTTTCATTCTATTTTATTACCGAAAGCTCTTATGGGATTCTTAGAGGGCTTTTCTTTGGTTTCCTTGTTTCCCTGCTATATCCAGTTCTTGCCGCTTTATCTGTGAAATCCATTTTTCTTTTGTTTAAATTCGCTCTTATTTGGGATAAAAATTATCGATGGATTAAGGAATACCAAATATTAGTAGGCGCATTTTGGCCAATTGCACTACCTATTTCTTTGGCGATTTTTCTTTACGCATTAATAATAAATCGTCTTTTCAGGGAACATTGAACCTATTCTTTGAGTTACCGGAACAAAGAGGCGGAAGATAGAGAAGCCAAGCCCGGCATATGTGCGCTGGCGATAAATATATTAGTCCGAAAGAGTGGAGGAGTATTCACCGCAAAGATATGTGATATTTTGGCATTCACAAGTTTCCCGTTTTGGTGATATTCTCAATATATCACAGGTTGATGCCAACATGGGATACTGGCAAGGTACGCCATGTTTTCAGAAAGAATAATTTACCACAATATATGCATGTCAGGATCATTGATAGCTCTGCGTTTTTATTATTAGACATAAAGTCATCTGACTTTGTATCTTAAAGCAGGGGCAAGCAAGACACCTGAAAAATCTTTGGTACTTTCATAATTAGTGCTTGTTATTAATGTATTGCTGTCAACCTTCAACACACATTAATACAACATGCGATGGCTAAAAGCATCCAACGGTCATTTTATAAAAACGGAGTGTTGGCGGCAATAAAAAGGTTTCTCGGGCGTACATGCATCTTTCCAATCACCCATCCTAAACAGGAGCGTGAAAATGGCACGGCGAGCTTCTCA
>CALANC010000167.1 GCA_937925895.1 uncultured Desulfobacterales bacterium | reverse complement strand
TCCAATCCAAAAATGTTAAGGACTTCCACTGCTCTGTATAGTTGCTCTTCGGTGACGTTGTTCCGCCAGTCATCAATTAAATTGCCGTCTGAAACTACAGGGCTTGATCTGTGGGTTGTTCTAGACGGTCGTTTCAGGATTGGAAGGATGTATTCTTGAAAATCCTTCTGAGTGTGCTCCCTTTGAAGAAACGAAAACAGGCATGCAATTTCTTGCTTTGGCTGTTCACAAAAGTTTTCATAAAACGCCAAGTGGATCTCGCCTTCTTTGAACTGCTGAAAAATGACATAGTGGATGATACACCAATTGAGGATTTGGTTCTCAAAGAAATTCTTGCCTGATTTTATGGTGTCTCTAAGATGATACAGGTAATCTTCGACCAATTCTGGCTGATTCAAGAAATCTCTTGGATTGACTAGGCTTTTCCAACCTGATCTGAGCTTCTCCATTGAAGCTGCTACGGCACATGGATGTCTAAGTAGGACAATTATCGGAATATCTGGAAAATGGACTTTAATCCATTTGAGGAAAAGGTGCGCAAAAATGTCTTTGATTAGTCTCTTAGTGGAAAAGAGTCTACGATTGTATTGGTCGACTCTTTCAGAGCGGAGACGTCCTGTCAGCACTTTAGATATTGTGTGGAAGCGGTATAAATCTTGGTTGATAGGCCGCAGATATTGGTAAGGTCTGAAATCCTCCGCGAGTTGAACAAAGTAGGGATGGAATGGCTCGAACATGTATCGGAACTCATTATTATAGTTAATAAGGTTTGAAATCCATGTTGTGCCACTTCTTCCTGCGCCCACAAGAATGATTGAATTCTTCAATTGTCCATCCAGATCAATGAAGTATCGTTGTTTCATCAAGGTCAGTTTGTTTGTTATTCTATTTCTTATTTTGTGTCTTATTCTTATTTTTTCGTGTATTTTTAAGTCGCTATCCATTTTAGGCTTCTGTTTCTTATAGATTGTGATTGTAAATCGGACAAGATTTTTAGCCCGGATGTTTCATGAATTGCTGTCGCGAGACCACGAAACTGGGAACCCGCTTGTCGTAGATGCCGCTTGCGGGGCGGGACTGAGCGGGTTCCCAGTTTCGTGGTCGCAGCAAGTGATTCATGAAATATCCGGGCTAGTGGTTAAATTTGGTTGTGTTGAAAAAAATTGGTTTCATTGGAAATCAGATTGTGTTTCCCACTGAATAGGTGGTCGGACAACACCGGTCATTGTTCCTGCGTAATCGCCGCGTGCTGAGTGACCACCACCATGTTCAACTACCTGAAAGGCAACTACGGTACGTTCAAAAAATTGGCGATATTTTGGGTTTAATCTAGCGAGGCCAGCATCTATGAACATTGTACCTTCGGATAATAGATTTGCCGGGATCCAGCCTCTGCTTATGTATCGGCCTGCCGGGCGAGGTCTACCTAGCCATGCAGGATCGGTGTCATGGGCAGAGAAGACTTGGACGCCTTCTTCATTGTACAAATGATAAAAGGATCGTAAGATGTAACCTGGCTTTAGTACTTCATACTCTATTTCAATCCCGACTGGTTCACGAATGTCAACGGATTCTGAAACTCGACCGTTTTGTGTCCTTACTCTCACAGCGCGTAAGCAAGCAACGTCACCACGCGGCGCCTTGGCGGGATCGTGCCATTCGCGCTTGGCTTTTGTACCTGACCCTGAGGTAAGATAAGCTTTAACAATTTGGTCAGATGAACCATCTTCTATAATCCGACCTTCATCAAGAAGAATCGCTCGATCGCACAGCCGCGTAACGGCGGGCATGTTGTGGGAAACGAAGAGAACCGTTCGTCCTTGTTGCCCGACATCTTCCATCTTTCGCAAACACTTTTTCTGAAAACTGGCATCACCCACCGATAATACTTCATCTATGATTAAAATCTCAGGGTCCAAATGTGCGGCTACAGCAAAAGCTAAGCGCACTTTCATCCCACTGGAATAACGCTTAACCGGGGTATCAATAAACTTCTCTACACCAGAGAATTCCACAATTTCATCAAACTTACTGTCCATCTCTCTTTTTTTCATTCCAAGTATTGTACCGTTCAGATAGACATTTTCTCTACCGGTAAGTTCAGAATGGAACCCTGTACCAACCTCAAGGAGGCTTGCAACCCTACCACGGATCTCTGCTCGTCCCCTTGTTGGGTTTGTTATTTTGCTTAGAATTTTCAGGAGGGTGGACTTACCTGCACCATTTCTTCCAATAATCCCCACCGATTCTCCCTTCTTAACCTCAAAGGAAATATCCATCAAGGCCCAGATAATGTCAGGATTATTAGTATCTGTGCTCTTATCGAATGCGTTTTCAACATCATCAAACTTATACAGTGCACGATATTTCCGGAAATTTATTATAGGTTTTTTCATAAAATTAAGTATGCCAGCCCCAATGCTATCTGGCAGGTCTTCCTTTAATCCAATGCGGTAACACTTACTTATGTTTTTGGTTACTATTGCGAAGTCACGAAAATTCATGGCATCACCGTAATGCAAATAATGTTCATGTAAATGAGATGTCTAGATTACATCCACAAAAAACCGTTCCGCCCGTTTGAAATAAAGGACACCGCTTATAAGGAGAACGACAGCAGTGATCATACCGGGCCACACATAAGTCCAAGGAATGGGTCTTCCAAGCAAACAGGCCCTAAAGCCTTCTATAACACTAACGATAGGATTCAACGCATAGATGATACGATATTTCTCAGGTATTGAAGATGCAGAATAGACAATTGGTGCTGAATACACGAGCATACGGATCACAAAGGGCATTGCATGCTTTACATCGCGAAACCGAATGGCCAGAGCTGAGAGCCACATCCCTGTGCCTGCAGGAATCGAGATCATCAGAATCACGAACAGCGGCAAGAATACCAGATTCCAAGTTGGCAGAATTCTGTAATAAATACTTACACCGAATATGATTAAGAGGGAAATCCCGAAATCTACCAACCTGGATAAAATGGGCGTGAGTGGAAAGATCAGCCTGGGAAAA
>CALANC010000166.1 GCA_937925895.1 uncultured Desulfobacterales bacterium | reverse complement strand
CTCAAAGACTTGAGGGTGTTGTATGCAGAATTGTAGCAAAAGTAAGTGAAGAGGATCGGCTTTACGGATCAGTTTCGGCAAAAGATATTATTGATGCACTTGAAAAACAGGATATCAAAATAGAAAAAAGAATGGTCTTACTTAAAGAACCTATAAAAAATATTGGCACGTACAAAATCCCTATCCGTGTATATAAAGAGGTTGAACCGGAAATTACGGTTGAAGTCTTTCCCGATTTAGTATAACCTCAACAGAGCATAAATAAAACCACAAAACCTATGCTACTTAGTGATCCAATCCTAAGTTCGATGACGAATTTTTTCATATTGTTTAACCGCCCGCTTCGCTTGAGGCGCAAAGGCCGCAGAGTTAAAAATCATTTCTTTTGCCGTTGAGGGGACGGCAAAAGAAAATAACTGTAGCTTTATTAAAGCAATATTCCATTGAAATACAATTAGTTATTTCCCTAACCTGCAGGTAACATATTTTTGTTTTCCGACCTCTCAGCGAAAAACAAAAAAAGGAACAAATTCTCTGCGACCTCTGCGTCTCAGCGGTGATTATTAATTATCCAATTTTAATACCTAATCGTATTAAAGAATATTTGTAACTAAATTTACAACCAAGCCATCTAGTTGAATGAAACCGATATGCCCGACAGCCAGCTGCCAATAGATAGAGATCCATCTCTTTATCATCTTCCACCTCAAAACATTGAGGCCGAGGAATCTATTTTAAGTGCGATTCTTCTAGACAACAACACCTTGTTTGAAATCCTCGAAATTCTATCACCTGAAGATTTTTATAAATCGGTACATCAAAAAATATTTACTTGTATTACCGAGCTTTTTTCAAAAAATGACCCTATAGATTTGGTAACCCTCACAAACATATTAAGAGAAAAGGATTGGCTGGAAAAAGCAGGCGGGGCAACCTATATTGCAAATCTTGTTGATACGGCTCCTCTGGCCGTAAATGCCCAACATTATGCAAAAATCATTCACGACAAAGCGTGTTTAAGACGTCTTATTGAAAAAACAAATATAATTACCAGGCGTTGCTTCGAGGATCGGGGTGATGTTGACAATGTCATCGACTTTGCTGAAAGCTCCATTTTTGAGATATCGGAAAATAAAATAAAACCGGCATTTTACTCTATCGGCAAACTGATAGAGGGAAACATCGATGCGCTGGAAGAGCGTCAGGGCAATAAGACCTTGGTGACCGGTATCGCCACGGGGTATACCAAAATTGACGAGTTAACTGCGGGATTCCAAAAATCCGATCTTATCATTCTAGCCGGACGCCCCGGCATGGGAAAAACGGCTTTTGCCTTGAACGTAGCAAAGAATGCAGCTGTTGACGAAAACATTCCTGTTGCCATATTTTCTCTTGAAATGTCCAAGGAACAACTGTCCTTGCGAATGCTCAGCAGTGAAGCCAGAATTGATTCTTCCCGTTTGAGAAGAGGCTTCATCACGCAAGACGATTGGATAAAAATCACAGATGCTGCGGGAATTTTGTCTCAAGCACCGATCCTTATTGATGATTCCCCCAACATTACAACCCTGGAAATAAGAGCCAAGTCGCGCCGGCTAAAAATGGAAAACAATATCGGTCTTATTATAATTGACTATATTCAGCTTATGAAAAGCCGTGGTTTGGTTGAACGCAGAGAACTTGAGGTCTCCGAAATCTCCCGGTCTTTAAAAGCCCTTGCAAAAGAGCTCGATCTGCCGGTTGTTGCTCTCTCTCAGTTGAATCGAAAATTGGAAGAACGTAGCGATAAACGACCCCAGCTTGCAGACTTGAGAGAATCAGGAGCTCTTGAGCAGGATGCTGATGTCGTTGCTTTCATTTATAGGGATGAATTATATAACAGGGATGAAAATAACCCCAATAGAGGTAAAGCAGAAATCATACTGGCCAAACAGAGAAATGGTCCCACCGGATTTTCGACATTGACATTCCTAGACACATACACCCGCTTTGAAAATTATAGCCCCAGAGAATATCCGGGAGAATGAAAAAGCTTTTCGGGAATATTGGCGGACTTAAAGCCAATCAAATTCGTAGGCTGGAAAACCTGTATCGCCGTCGTATTCCTCCTAAATTTCTCATCACATTCGAACTGGCGCGAGATATCAGCAGGCTCTCACATGAAATCCGCCGTCAAATAGGACTTCTTATAAACCGCCAGGGAAAGATAGCCTATGTCATCGTCGGAGACACCCAGAAAATCGTTATTCCTGATACCAGTGAATATCGCGCCGCTCCCGGCCGTCTTAAAGGTCTGAGGTGCATCCACACACACCTAAATAACGAAAAATTATCAAAAGATGACCTTACCGACCTCGCCCTTTTAAGGCTCGACCTAATGGCTGCAATTACCATGACCAAGGCCGGCCACTTCCACCAGGTGCATGTGAGTCATATTTTACCGGCAAGCTCCACCGAAAAGCCTTTCCAAATCTTAAAGCCTTTGAACCCTGCCAAACTCGATATGGGTTGCCTTGAGCTTATCCAATCTCTGGAAGCAGAACTTGCCCATATAAAGGTTTTATATGAAGCAGATACGGGGAAAGAACGGGCTCTCTTGATCAGCGTTACAACAGCATCCAAAAAGGTAGCCAGGGATTCTTTGGACGAGTTGGAAGAGCTTGCCCTATCCAGCGGCATTGAAGTCGTTGGATCCGAGTTGCAGCAACGCCGCAAGATGGACTCCAGATTCCTTATGGGATTGGGAAAACTTCAGGATCTAATCATCACAGCACTTCAAAAAGGGGCGACTTTAATCATTTTTGACCAGGAATTAAACCCCTCTCAAATAAGGTCGATTACCAATCAAATTGATCTTAAAGTCATTGACAGGACACAGTTGATTCTTGACATATTTGCGCAACGTGCACAAACAAAGGAAGGCAAGCTTCAAGTTGAACATGCTCAGCTTAAATATTTGCTCCCACGTCTTATATCCAAAAACACCGCCATGTCTCGTTTAACAGGAGGGATTGGAGGCCGGGGGCCGGGAGAAACAAAACTGGAGATCAACCGGAGGCGGGTCTATGATCGTATAACGCGGTTGGAAAATGAACTGTCGATGGTAAAAAAACAACGGAAACAGCAAAGAGCCAAACGAAAGAAAAGAGGTCTTAATATAATTTCCATAATTGGATATACAAACGCCGGAAAATCAACCTTGTTAAACACACTTACAAAAAGTAATGTGTCGGCTGAAAGCCGGCTTTTTGCTACCTTGGACCCTTCAAGCAGGCGCCTGAAATTTCCAAAAGATGTCGAGGTCATCATAACAGATACGGTGGGATTTATAAAAAATCTCCCGAAAGATCTGCTGGTTGCTTTCCGCGCCACACTTGAGGAACTGGAAAATGCCGATCTGCTTTTGCACGTGATCGACATCAGCAACCCCCGGTTTGAAGACCAAATCAAGTCTGTCGATAGAATACTTTCTGAACTTAACCTCAACAACATCTCTTTGATCCGCGTTTTGAACAAAAAGGATCTGGTCGACAGGGAAACTGTCGGCAAATTGAGCAAAACTTTAGATGGAATAGCCGTCTCAGCCCTTAATTCCTCAACATTGATGCCTCTGATCGAAAGGATGGAAAGTACAATCTGAGACCTTTTGAAAAATGTCCTCTTTTGCCCAATCTCTGTGTCAGGCTCAAATTTTAATCCGCGGAATACTCAATGTATGCCTGTGGTTAAAATTTTCGCCTTCCTTGACCTTGAACAAAATTGAACGTTTTTCAAAGGTCTCCTAAGGTTTCGAGCGTTCGGGACTTAGGCCACGATTCATATTGACAACGCATC
>CALANC010000165.1 GCA_937925895.1 uncultured Desulfobacterales bacterium | reverse complement strand
ACTATCATGCCGCCCTCGACAGAGGCATTTTACCGACAGCCAAAGGATACTATCTTAGCGACGATGATCTTTTACGCCGTCGGGTGATCATGTTGCTCATGTGTGACTTTGAACTCGATTTTACTTCAATTGAAAACGAGTTTGACATCGATTTTAAGGCCTACTTTGGCTGGGGGCTGAACAACCTCAGTGAGATGATTGCCGACAATCTCCTAGCCGTTGAAAACCAAAGATTGAAGGTAACCAAGATGGGCAGGTTCTTGATTAGAAACATCGCCTTGAATTTTGACGGCTACATTGAAAGAAAAGAAGATACGGCCCGCTATTCAAGGACCGTATAACCTCATCATCAGTCTTTGAAAGAATACACATCGATATGCATAAATACGCGGTAGTTCTTTTTAATTTGGGTGGACCGGACTCTCTTGAAGCTGTCGAACCTTTTTTATTCAATCTGTTCAGTGATCGTGATATTTTTAAAATACCGTTCGGGCAAAAATTATTTGCAAAAATAATGTCCCGCCTCCGGGCACCAAAAGTAAAAGAAAAGTACAAACACATTGGCGGAAAATCTCCTCTTAATGAATGGACGGAGCTTCAGCGGTCAATGCTTCATGCGGAACTGCAAAAGGTATTTTCCGGCGTTGAGGTATATACCGCCATGCGGTATTGGAATCCAACAATCGAAGAGGTCAACGAAAAGATAGCGGAAATACCTTTTGATAAGATCGCCTTGATTCCCCTCTACCCCCATTATTCCCTAACGACTACCGGGTCGGCATTTAATGAATGGAGAAGAAATTATAAGGGAGATACCGGCAGGTTGACATATGTTTATGATTATTTTGCTAACCTGAAATATATTTCTGCTTTAAATGAACGAATTGATGAATCGATTGGGCGTTTTCCAAAAGAAGTGCGTGGCGACATTCAAATTGTTTTCAGTGCACATGGAATACCTGAAAGTTTAGTCAAAAAAGGAGATCCTTACCCGAAGCAAATAACAAAAACAGTCGAATGTGTCATGGAAGCGCGCAATTATTCACATGAATATCATTTGTGCTTTCAAAGCAAGGTCGGCCCTGCGAAATGGCTCAAACCGTCAACAGATGAAATGATAACAGGGTTGGCAGCAAAAAGGAAAAGGCAATTACTCATTGTCCCGGTAAGTTTTGTGTCCGATCATATTGAAACCTCGTTTGAACTCGACATTGAATACAGAATTATCGCCGATAAGGCAGACATCGAAAATTACCTGGTAATGAAGGGATTAAACGATTCAACAATCTTTGTTGCAGCGCTTAAGGAGTTAGCCGTCCAGGCGCTTCAAAGCAAAAACTGATAGTAAAGAATGGATAAAAACCAAATTAAAATAACGGTTTTGGGCGCAGGCATATCCGGACTTGCAACTGCCTTTTGGTTAAACAAGGATGGATTTGACATTACTGTTCTTGAGTTAAAGAATGAGCCTGGTGGGTCAATGGTCACCAGGCGTGAAGATGGATTTCTCATCGACTACGGACCAAACAGTGGACTGGAAACAACACCGTTAATCGGACAAATTGTTGAGGAGGTGGGACTCAAAGGCCAAATAATTTATGCCCAAGACAAAGCAAACAAAAGATACATCTTGAGAAATAATCAACTTCACGCCCTGCCGACAAATCCCCTAGCTTTCTTTAAAACAAAATTATTTTCACCCAAAGCCAAGCTGCGCCTCCTGGCAGAACCATTTTTTGGAAAATCTAAAGAAGGATATTACCAAAGCGTTTCCGAATTTGTAAAAAGACGATTGGGGCAGGAATTTCTTGATTATGCGATAAACCCTTTTGTTGCCGGAGTATTTGCAGGAAATCCCGATAATCTGAGTGTTAAATCAGCTTTTCCCAAGCTATACCGGCTGGAAGAATTGTATGGCGGTTTGTTTAAGGGACTTATTTTGGGTGCACGGGAAAGGAAAAAACGGGCAGAGCAATCCAAACAAAGCGCACGGATGTTTTCTTTCAAAGACGGCATGCAGATTTTCCCAAAAGCAATTGCCCGTAAATTGGAACCTAATATCCAATATAACAGTAACGTTGAAAAAGTAGTTAAATTAGAAACGAATTACAAGCTGGTATACCGTCAAATGGATGAATCAAAAGAAATGGTCACGGATATCGTCCTCTCCACAGTTCCGGCGTTTCATGCCGCTTCTATTTTCGATGACCGGGAAAATAAACTGTCCAATCATTTAAATCAAATTTATTATCCTCCGGTAAAAGTACTCTTTTTAGGATTCCAGAAAGAGTTTGTCGGTCAACCGTTGGACGGATTTGGATTTTTGATTCCGGCAAAGGAAAAGAAATCGTTTTTGGGTGCAATCTGGAGCTCAACCATTTTCCCGTTCAGGGCAGACGAGGACCTGGTTGCATTTACGTTGTTTATTGGCGGCGCGCGGTCTCCTGAACTTTTTGATAATGCCGGTGATTCACTTGTCAGCAGCGTGATCGAGCAATTCAAGAAAATAATGCATATTCATAAAGATCCTATATTTATCAGCGAAAAAATGTGGTTTAAAGCTATCCCCCAATACCGGCTCGGATATATCGAGCAGGAAAGATACTTTGACCGGTTTGAAATGAATAATCCCGGTATTTTTTTAAGCGGTAATTATCGAGGTGGGGTTTCCGTCGGTGACTGCATAAAAAATTCAGAACTGACGTATAAAAAAATCTGCAGCCACGTGAACAACATGCCCGCTGTTAACCTTCTCAAATAAAATCGTATGTGGAGATACAAATGAGAGATGCTTACATATTTGATGCGGTTCGCACCCCGAGAGGGCTGGGAAAGAAAAAAGGGAGTCTTTATGAAGTTTCTCCCATCGAATTATTGGTTACTGTATTTAAAGCCCTTGAGGAAAGAAACCATTTGGACACGTCGCAAATCGAAGATGTGATATTGGGCTGCGTAACACCCGTTGGAGAACAGGGAGCCGACATCGCCAGAATTGCGGCTCTATATGCCGGGTGGGACGTCAAGGTCGCCGGAGTGACACTGAACCGCTTTTGCGCCTCCGGATTGGAAGCGTGTAATCTTTGTGCGGCTAAAATTATGGCCGGAGTCGAAGATCTGGTAGTGGCAGGCGGTGTCGAATCCATGTCCAGGGTGCCCATGGGATCTGACGGTGGCGCCTGGTATCAAGATCCAAGGGTCAACAACGCCCTCTCTTTTATTCCTCAGGGAGTCTCCGCTGATTTAATTGCTACCTTAGAAGGTTTTACCAGGGAAGACGTCGATCGATTTGCCTTAACGTCTCATCAAAAAGCAGCAAATGCGACGACTAGAGGGTATTTTAAACAATCAATGATCCCCGTCAAAGACATCAATGGCATCGTAATTTTAGACCACGACGAACTCATCCGGGAAGACGCTTCCATGGAAGCCATGTCCAGCTTAAAGCCTTCTTTTATCATTCCGGGCCAAATGGGCTTCGATGACACTGCAATGAAAAAATATCCGAAATTGGAAAAAATAAATCATGTTCACCATGCGGGAAACTCATCTGGAATCGTCGATGGCGCGGCAGTAATGCTAATCGGCAGTAAAGAAAAAGGCAAAGAACTGGGTCTACGTCCACGGGCAAAATTTACATCTTTTGCGGTGACGGGAGAAGAGCCGACGATCATGTTGACCGGCCCCATTCCTGCCACAAAAAAAGCACTCAAAAAAGCGGGTATGACCATAAACGATATTGACCTTTTTGAAATTAATGAAGCCTTTTCAGCGGTCGTGTTAAAAGTAATGAAAGATTTAATAATCGATCCGGAAAAAGTAAACGTCAACGGCGGGGCGATCGCTATGGGTCACCCGCTTGGAATAACCGGTGGCATGCTGCTAAACACCCTGCTGGACGAACTGGAGAGAAGGGACAAACAAACGGGTCTTTGCACCCTGTGTGTCGGTGGCGGGATGGGAATCACTACGATTATCGAGAGAATTTAACTTCATTTTCGCACCCTTGTTTTGATTGAAATCCACAGCCCAGAAAGGCTGGATAATATTATTTTAAAGGCAAAACTTGACATACTCGTAAAAAGTCTTTTGTAAGCGACATCGAGCAATTTTGGAAAAAGATTCATGATGAGCCTAGCGTTAAAAATTGCAAGCTGTTTGAGGGCGTTAGCCCGAGTTCTTGCAATTTAGCCAAGTGAATTATGAATCCCAAAATTGCTTGCGGAGCGCACAAAATCAGACTTTTTACAGGATCATCAAATTTAAATGTAAGAGGTATTATGACCATACATTATGAAAAAGATGACAAGGGTATCGTCGTTTTGAGCATGGATATGGAAAACCGTTCTCAAAATGTAATTAATGATAGTCTTCTGAATGCGTTAAAAACCGTAACTCAAAAGCTCTCTTCTGAAGATAGTCTTAAAGGTGTTGTTCTTACTTCCAAGAAGAATGACTTTTTGGCCGGAGCGGACCTCGACAATTTATATATGGTGACGGATCCCCGAGAAATGATGGAATGGTTGGAAGGGTTCAAAGCCATCATGAGAAAATTAGAAACCATGAACAAGCCTGTAGTGGCTGCTATCAACGGATCCGCCCTTGGCGGCGGATATGAATTGACGCTGGCATGCCATCACCGTATCTCGCTGAACAATCCGACAATCAAAATCGGACTTCCGGAAGTCAAGCTGGGGGTTTTCCCCGGTGGCGGGGGTACGCAAAGATTGCCCCGGATGATCGGCATCCAAAATGCACTTCCCATATTGTTGGAGGGAAAAGAATTCGATCCGGAAAGCGCCTTGAAGATAGGTCTGATCGATGACCTGGCCGATGACATTCCCCATTTGATGGAAAAGGCAAGTAAATGGATTTTAACCCATCCAGAAAGCAAACAGCCATGGGATCAACCTGATTTTAGCTGGCCCGGCGGGGACAATCATGATCCGAATATTTCTCAATTATGGGCCCTGGTCCCTGCCATGGTGAATCAAAAAACCAGGGGGAATTACCCTGCAGCTCAACATATTCTTGCCTGCGTTTATGAAGGGGGCTGGATCGATTTTGATACGGCCAGTCGAGTTGAATCCCGATATTTCGCCCAAACGGCCACAGGCAAAGTTGCCAAAAATATGATCAATGCTTTCTGGTATCAATTGAACGCAATCAAAAAGGGAAAGAGCCGCCCGGCAGGATACGAAAAAAGCCGGGTCAAAAAAGTAGGAATATTAGGTGCCGGAATGATGGGGGCGGGAATCTCACATGTAACGGCGACTTGTGATATTGAAGTAGTCCTTAAAGATATTTCCACAGAAATAGCTGAAAAAGGAAAACAACATTCTACTAATCTGTTGGAAAAACAATGCCGCAAAGGTAGAATAACGCCTGAAAGAAAAATGGCTGTGTTGAATCGCATTTTGACCACGGAAAAAGCCGATGATCTAAAGGAATGCGATATAATTATTGAGGCCGTCTTTGAAGATCGCGAATTAAAAGCCCAAGTTACCCGCGAAGCTGAAGGGAAAATCTCGGACACAGCTATTTTCTCTTCCAATACGTCCACACTTCCCATTACGGGGTTGGCAGAACACGCCGCTCGACCGCACAATTTTATCGGGCTACACTTCTTTTCTCCGGTTGAACGAATGCCTTTGGTGGAAATTATCGTGGGCAAAAAAACCAGCCAGGAAACACTGGCAAGGGCGTTCGATTTTGTCCAACAAATCCAAAAGACGCCGATCGTGGTAAACGACAGTCGTGGTTTTTATACCTCACGTGTGTTTTCGACCTATACCATGGAAGGACTAGCCCTACTCAAGGAGGGACAGCATCCCAGCGCCATTGAATCAGCCGGATTAAAAGCGGGTATGCCGGTCGGACCCCTTGCAATAATGGATGAGGTCAGCATTTCACTTGTTTTACATATCATCGAGCAAACGAAAAAAGATTTTGTCGATGAAGGAAAGGAATACGTTACCCATCCGGGTGAAGAGGTCGTGATAAAAATGGCAAGAGAGTTCAACCGGCCGGGAAAGAAAGATAAGAAAGGGTTTTATGAATATCCTCTTGACGGAAAAAAATACCTTTGGCCTGAACTCCAAAAGCATTTTTCTCCGGCTGACCGGGAATTATCTCAAGAAGAGATGATGAGGCGCATGATGTTCATCCAGGCAATCGAAGCTGCCCGTTGCTTTGAAGAAAATGTGGTCATCAGCGTGGCTGACGCCAATATCGGCAGTATTTTCGGATGGGGTTTTGCCCCCTTTAAAGGAGGGGTTCTCCAGTTTATCAACGATTACGGCGTTAAGGAGTTTGTCGAAAAATCAAAAGAGCTGGCTGAAAATTACGGTTCGCGCTTTAACCCTCCGGACTTACTGAAAACAATGGTTGAAAATGGAACATCCTTCCATGACTGAAGCGCTTTGTCGCAAAGCACTCCAATTAGAAAGAATTTCCGTCTTTTGAGACCTTGAGCTTCAATTATACTGATCAAATTCTTTAATCTTGGACAAGGCAATCAATGCTTAAAAAAAAGCTTGACAAGCGTGCCGTTTTGATTTAGTATTTAAGCTAATACTTAATTATGTGAATGCCATGGGAAAAAAACAAGCCGAATTATTTAAAGTTCTGGGTGTGGAAACCCGTATTAAGATCATCGAACTCTTGAAAAACAAGGGGCCTCTCGGTGCAAACGAAATGTCAGAGACATTGGGTGTCACCCCCTCTGCCGTTTCCCAACACTTGAAGATTCTCAAACACGCCGGCTTGGTTCGCAATGAACGAAAAGGCTACTGGATACCCTATGAAATAGATCCGGTTGCACTTGAAAAATGTGGAGAAATCCTTTCCTCGGTTTGCACCTGCGGGTGCAAAGGTTCCGAGCGGTTCCGCCAAGCCGAAGTGACTGAAGCCGAGGACAAATTTTCCGTTCTGAAAAAATACGAGCAGGAGCTTCAGGAAGAGCTAAAAAACGTGCAGGCACGAATCGAAGAACTGAAAAATAAGGGATAACCTCCCTTTTTTTACCTTAATAATTAAGTATCTACTAAACAACTTAATAATAGGTGTTGGAGAAAGGAGGTGATTCAAAATGTGTCAGATAAGAGAAATTCCGAGGTACACAGATATATCAGCTTGTACCTGCGGGTGTTGCGGGTGCGGATGCGGACCCGGATTCCGTCGTTTCTTCTCCTCAAAAGAAGAACAAGAATGTCTTGAAAACTATAAAAAGCAGCTGACGAAGGAACTCGAGGGGATTGCTGAACGCATCAAAGACCTCAGAGACAAGGGGTAAAAAATCGGAGGAACCCAAAGCCAACCGTTCAAGTTTCGCACCCCTTTCCTACAACAAAGCCGGGTATCCAGCCGTTCCGCTGTGGATTGCGATTAAATTCAGGGTGCGAAACTTGAATGACTATTTGGGGAATGGGGGTAAGCGAAAGTATTTTCTCTTGCCCCGTTTTTCCTGCCCAAACCGGATATTTTAGGAAATATGCGAGCTAATCTCTGAGGTAGTTGAGTTCCTTGGGCAGAGGAATTCCTTTCCCCATTGAGTCTTCGCCGTAATTGACATTGGCCAGGATTTCGATATCCCTTAAAGCCCGCTCGTCGCCTTCAAAGGTTACTTCGGTAATATTTTCCTTCTGAATCTTTCCCCCTGCCCACTGGATATCGAGGATACTGCTGGCATCAAATCGGTCCTCGCCGACACACAACTCCACCTGCCCCCCGTAATGTCTGACCGTCTTTGCCACCAGCAGGCTGGGTCTGCTGTGAAAGCCAAGCTTCTCAGGTACACGAACGGTAATGGACGATCGCTCGATATTTTCATTCAGAATTTCGCGGGCCAGCTCTTTCCCTATTGCCAGGTAATGACAGACATAATAAAGGCCGTAATTAATGGTCCGGTCAAGGAGCGTTTCGGGGATAATCAAAACGGATAAGTAATCTTGAACTTTTTTGTAGATGTTTTTATATCCTGCCTCGTGAAGGTGCCGCTCGTAAAAATGTAGCAGCCGCCCCATCACTTGGAGAAGGTGAAATACGACCGAGAAATAACCGCGCAGGTCCTTGAGTTTTCGGTTACCGAAACGGTAACCACCGTGGATGACATATGTGTCAAAGGAAGACTGTAGATTGTGTACCAGCAACTCAAACCGCCTCATTTCAACTTCATTGATCCTGTCAGGTACAATGGTTAATATTTCTGCAAAATCGTAGGGCTTATAAAACCCCAGCTCTTCAAATGTTGCCGAAATGCTCAAGAATTCATTGGCAATTTTGACAATATTTATCTTCTGAAGGTCCTTGTCCAAATCATCGATGTCATAATATAGCATTTCGCTGGTTGTAATCCCGGGGAAATCTTCCATCTCGTAACTTTCTTCTGGAATAGGTATCTTCAGTCGCCGAGCCTCTTCAATAATAATCGGAGCCAGTTTCATAAGCGTCTTTCTTAAAAAAAAGAGGGTAGCAGTCCCTTCTTTTTCAAAAGTATCGGAATCCGGAAGGCCATAGAAAACAAGACGATTTAAAATATGTGTCTGTGAGTAGCCCGCGAGGCTAAAATGGCGGACAGCAGCCGAAAGCTCCCGGTAGAAATACCATTCATTGCTGTTTTTGGCACCGTGATAATCGAGGAAGTCTTCCAGAATCTGTGAAGTGCCGATCAGTTTTGAAAAAAGCATCTTGGTGAAGAGATATCGGGGTGAACTAAATTTTGTTATATAGACAAAGCATTTTAAATAATCCTTGGAAAATATACTGATCTTCTCGGCAAACGAGATGTCACCAACTGGTTGTTGAAATTTCATTTTTTATCCCATATAAAAAAGATTATCTATGGATCCATATTACGAAAATATTTGCTGACTGTCAAATATTTACGCAGGAGGTCTCTCATGAAACTTGTAGATTTTTACAATTTAATCCTTGAAGCGGAGCGCGCCGGCGTAGAAGTACTTAAGGAGTTGATCACCCAAACGGAGGACCAACCTCTCCAGGAGCTCCTGAAAAAATTTCTACGGGACGAAGGCCTCAACTGTCGCATACTGGTGAGTCTCATCCATGATCTCGGTTCGGAACCCGGCCAGAAGACGGGGAGCTTTGCCGACAAGGTCCGTGCTTTGGATAGTTTAGAGGAAAAGACAGAACTTCTAATTCGTGGTCAAGAGTGGGTGGCGCGAAAAATTCGTGAGTTCCGCCACCTTTTGCCGGCCGGATCCCCTCATCTTTTCCTCGAGGCGATAAAAGTCCAGCATGAGGAAAACGTGGATTCAATGAAGAAAGGCTAGCAGAAAATCACATCTAACCGGCGAATTGGTTCATGCAACTGGCGATTTGGCTTGGGTAACTTCCGACTCTTGCCATAAGCTCATATTTTGCCGTTAAAAAATTGAAAAATTTTTTTCCCGTAAGCTCCTGTAAATAAAGATCCGACAAATGCCATTTGTTTATGTAGGTGCCGACGCTCCTGAATATGTCGCAATGATTTGCCACCATCAGGTCAAAGGCTTTTTTACTTATTCCTAAATAATCGGATGCCTGATCGAATAGAACAAGCCCTTTATGTTCCTTTTTATATGCTTCCCGGCTATACATAGGCGTCAATATGTCGCTTTCAAAGTTTAGGTCCTCGCGTTGAATAAGCAAATTTATGATTTGGCTCTTGAACACAGACAGCAGCCTGTTAATCCACTTTTCCCGGTATGATTTCGGTAAAGAAATAAAAGGTAAATCCGGCATGTGTCCGATGAACGCATCGCAAGCGTCGATAATTCTTCGAGCCCTCCGCGTCGCAATCCTTTTTAACTTCCGTTTTTCGTAGGCGCTGATGCCCCTTCCTAAATATTCATACGTTCTCTTCCCGGCGTATTTTTGTAAGAATTTCAACTCCTCTTCCACCTCGGAATAAAGAGTCAGCCCTTTTCTTTTTCCGTAAATTTCTTCTCTGAGTTTTTCAATTTCAGCCCTGCGTCCCGATTTTATAGCATTCTCCGCTCTTTCTTTTAATACCATGGTCTGGACATATATTTTTTGGGGAACACTTTTTAATTTACCGGTTTCATATCGATCGAACCATTGGTTCAAAATTAAGGTGGGATTGACGTTCAAGGCTTTTTTCAGAAAAAGAAGCACCGGCCGGATAACGTCATAAGATATTCGGTTTTCGGGTTGAAATTGGTTATATTCTTGTACCCACATTTTAAGGGTTTCACGGTCGAGGCCACTGTCAAAGAATTTTTTTTCCATAATTTGCTTAAGCCGGAACTCAACCGTTCGGGTCTGACCGTTAAATATTCTGTAATCAATTTTTTTAGGATCATTTTCCCCGTA
>CALANC010000164.1 GCA_937925895.1 uncultured Desulfobacterales bacterium | reverse complement strand
CTTTAAAGAAAGTAAAAAAAAGGGTGATTCGTCCTCTCAAGCCACTTCGCGACAAAGTATTTTTTAAACGCTACTTGAGAAACGATATCCCCGTTCTGGTCTATCAGATGGGAAAAGTCGGTTCTTCGTCCGTCACCCATTCTTTATCACGCCAGTACCCCGGAGTTGTTCTCCAAGCACACTATTTCAAACCAAATCATAAAGATTGGAGGGTTAGACGCTTGTATCATTGGGTGATGTCCGGGGCTAACCCCTTATATATAATCTCACTTACCAGAGAGCCGATTGGTAGGAATGTATCGGCCTTTTTTCAAAATTTTCAGAATCACACTGGTGTGCCATATCATAAGTCGAATTTCTCGCTCGAGGAACTCAAGGCGATTTTTTTGAGCAGGTTTGCTGATGGAAGGCCAATAAGATGGTTTGATAAGAACATAAAGGAGAATTTTGGTATTGATGTGTATGCCAGCTCGTTTCCAAAATGCGGCTATGCTACTTATTATCATAAAAAAAATAGACTTCTCGTGATGCGTTCAGAAATAAATGATAACGAGAAAGCGAAGGTAATAAGCGGTTTCCTCGGATTAAGTGACTTTCAACTTTTCAGCAGAAATATTGGTGCGGATAAGGAGTATGCATCAACCTATATGGATTTTACGAGGAATGTCAAATTTCCATCGGGTTACATTGATAAGATGTGTAAATCCAAGTATTTTAACTATTTTTATGAGCAGGACGTCGTTATTGAGGTCAGAAAAAGATGGAGTGAAAGCCAATAGGTTGTCTGTTAGAAGCGAGTTTGCTGCAGATTAAACAAATGCTCATTCAAACTTTTTTCAAAATACTTCATAGGGTGTGTTTCGAATGCTCCTCAAAAAAATTTTCCAACGGCATTATAGTTCTGGAATAGTTTTAGATTTATATTTGATATATCAGAAATTCATTTATAACAAGATTAGATTGGGAAATGTTGCCATGTTTCATACCGGAAGGTGTGGCAGTACGGTATTGGGGAATCTGCTAAACCAAAATCCTGAAATCTCGTGGGTCGGTGAAGTATTTGAAGACATGCAAAAACGATATCGAAAATATCGTTGGCGAAAAGAAAAGCCCTTAAAAATCCTCGAAATTATAATGTATTCAAGGGAATGTCGTTATTTTGGCTTTGAGACAAAATCCATGAAAGAACAGCATTTAAGGCTGCATTGGATAGATATGAACCTCATTGATTATATTGGTGCTTTATGTCAGTTAGGGTTTAAACATTTTATCATCTTAAAAAGAAGAAATTATTTAAAACGAGCGATGTCTGCGACGGTCGGTTTCAAATCAGGAATTTGGCACCAAAAAAAAGATGAAACAAATAATCCAATTCAAATCAATATCGAGATAAATAATTTCAAAATTGGCAATACTTCTAAACATCTCTTGCAGCATTTTCGTGATTTGGATCAACACTATCTTGAATTGAATTCTATATTAGAGAAAAAATGCCTTCTAAATTTAATTTATGAGGACGATATTCAAGATAATCCAATCTCAGCATACAATAAAATTTGCGATTTTTTAAAAATAGAGCCGGTTCCGGTTGAGATAAGACGTAAAAAAACCAATCCTTTTAAAATGTCTGAAGTTATAAAAAACTTTGATGAAGTAAAAGAGACGTTGCGCAATACGAAGTACGAATGGATGACGGCAGAATAGGTATATCTCAAATATTAAATTTAGGATGTAAAGAGACATACAGGAAAAGATCATGGTAATTTTGAGTGCCGGCATGCCAAAATCAGGCAGTGGCTACCTTTACAATATTTTGAATGCGATATTGGTTGCAGCAGGAAATACAGATGCCCGCCAAATAAAAGCCAGGCGAAATTTAGAAGATTTGATGAAATGGCAAAACAATAATATCGGTGAGTTATCATTACAAAAACTCATCAGGTTATGGTTAATTAGCATTCAAGACGGCCCTTTTGCTGTCAAAACACACAAAGGTTCCAAGCTATCCACCAAAGCTTTGAACAAGCTGGGCTTACTTAGAATTGTTTACTGTTACAGAGACCCGCGAGATGTGCTGCTGTCTGCCGTTGACCATGGGAAAAGGATCATAGAAGAAGGTGGTAATCATACCTTCGCAAAGATGGTTGATTTCGATAAGGCATCAAAAAAAGTAAAATCATGGCTCCGTGTTTGGAAAAGATATAACGACATGACAGGAGTTATGATGGTTAAATATGAAGATATGATTGCAAAGCCCATTGAGAATGCCAAGCAAATTGTGGAATTTCTAAAAATATCGGTTACGGATGTCCAATTGGAGGACATTATCTGGAAGTTCTCGCGAGATAACCCCGATGGCGACCGAACCGGAATGCATTTCAATAAAGCCAAGACGCATAGGTATAAGACTGAGATAACAGAAGCACAGAAAACAAAATACCAAGAAGCATTTGGCGATTACCTTGAAGCTATGGGCTATGAAACCGAATGAAGATAAAAATCAGAAAAAAAATTCGGTCTTTTACCAAAAGCATTAAACGCAAATATTTAAATCTGACAGATCGTATTGACCGTATAACCGCTCGGTCTATAGATATAAAGGACTGTGAATCCGTATGCCTTGCTTTGGGACCCTACAGAAATTTAACCACCTTGACGGCAGCAACATTATTCCTGCATCCGAATTGTCAGGTTCTCAACCATGCCGGCAATCGAATATATGGAAATAGGCATGTTGATTTTTTGTCCAATTATAGCGAGGAGAGATTAAACCATTTCATTCAGTTTGCAATCAAGATCTCTGGCAAAGGGCGAGGGGGATACGTGGGGGGTTCCATAACATACTCACATGCGTTTGATTCAAAGCATGAAATAAAAAATGAATTTGCAAAAACGGGTTTAGAGTTAAAAAAAAGGAAAATCAAATGCCTATTTTGGAAAGAGTCACTCCTCACCTCTAATCTGATCCGTGAAAAAAATGTTGATCTTCGTCGTATTTTTGAGAAGGAGGTTAGACTGCGGTTTATAATGCCAATCCGAAACCCTTTGGATTGCGCTATATCAAACCTGAAAACCGGTCATGTAGATCAATTTAGGGTTCTAAATAGAAATTCTTCGGTTTTTGAAGTGATGCAAGCAATTTTGGATGAAATTCATTGGTTTGCATCGCAGAAGAAAAATTTTCCTAATCGTTTCTTCTATTATTTTGAGAATTCAATCTCTCGCGAGATGCTGGCCAACCTTGCATCATTTTTGAAATTGGATCCAAATGAAGTATGGTTGTCTAACGCAATGGCAGTGATGATAGCTAAATCAAATTACGAACACGATGATGCTTTGTTATCTTTCTACCGAGAAACTGTAAACGATAAATTTTCGCAGTTTCCAGCCCTGTCTGAGAAATTATTAAAATTCAATTAGAATATGCAATACAAATATAGCGCTGGTGGGGCTATAACAATTCGAAGATGCTATCGTTATATATTTAATTTTAGAAAACAACCGAATGGGATAAGTTATGCCCTCTTTTAAGAAATTTAATGAAAGTTGGGTGAAAACAGCTGCACCCAGACTGATCTGGAGATATCGGAAAACAACCTGGCGCTTACGGGCTTTGCCTG
>CALANC010000163.1 GCA_937925895.1 uncultured Desulfobacterales bacterium | reverse complement strand
TGGACACAGAAACGCAATGAAAAGAATGATCCGAGGGGTTGATCGAAAAATTTTATCATTCCTGCCGGCAGTGATCGGTGTTTTGCTTATAATTGCTGCCTCCGTTAGTCGTCATGCCTGGTTTTTAAGGGTTATCGGGATTTTAGGTGTCATTAAAGGAGGGATTATTTTCTTTAATCCAAAAAATATGTGTGACGGGCTAACGAACTGGTATTTAGACTCCATGTCAGATCAAACATACAGGTTTTTTGGGATTATAGCTCTTATTCTTGGGACCGCTATCTTATCGTGGATTTTGTAGGCTCAGATTAAGGGACTATACATAATTTTCTCTGGCCGCTGAACAAAAAAACCTGGAGTCCCAGAATCAAATATATCACGTCTCTTACTACCATCCGCGTGGGGGAAGATACATGTCCTGTCTCATGTGGTGAGAAACATCCACAGTCGAATTCATGACCCCTGACGAGATTAATTGTCAAAACAACGATAAAGGCCACAAGCAGACCATTTATTATCAAAGCTGCAGAACGGGGATAGACGCCGAGGAACAGGGATATGCCTGAAATCAGCTCCACGTAGGGTAGAATAATAGCGATTAGGTTTATTGAGAAAGTCGGGAAAAGATTGTACCCGTAGACAACGTTGGCAAAATCTGCGGGAGATAAAATTTTATAATAACTGGCATAGATAAACGTTGTCCCGAGGGTCCAGCGACATGCTATTTCCAGCCAGCTGTTATTGAAAAGATATTTCACTTGGTTATTCAATCGGATAGCCCTCCACTTTCCAGCCGGGATAACCATCGATAAAGACGCCGACATTCATATATCCATAATTCAGTAACAGTTGGGCCAGCTTGTGGCTGTCGTTACAGGTTCTGCCGGAGCAATAAGCAATGATGAATGTGTCGGTTGGATATTTCTCTCCAAAGGCTTGGATGAGCCCATCATATTGCCCGGCAGGCATGGATACCGCCCCTTTTATGTGACCGTCCTGATAGGTATCATATGACCGGGAATCTACAAAAACAGCTTTGCCGCTATCGTAGATTTGCTTCGCGATTTCAGGATGTTCAATTTCATATACGTCGGTAAGCGTGTCGTTGTTGGTGGTTACACCGCCCGGTGTTTCATCCCACCGGCCCACAAGGGCGATGCCTGTAGGAGAAAAAAAGTTTATAGTGAAGGCAGAAATTACTGCTATACTGAAAAGAAAAAGCATTTGTTTTAGAATTTTACGCCATTGCATAGGTTGGATCTCTAGTGATTCTCTAAATTTCTCTATGAAGTGATTCGTGCTATGTCCATTGTCCAGGAATAATCGTTTGGCAATATTTACATTGATTCCCAACCATGTTGTAAGTTGGGATGAAATATCCGGTTCGTTCGACCAGAAGCTTTTTGCATTTATGACAATAGGTATTATTTCCTTCCGGATAGGAAACGTTGCCGACATAGGCGTAGCGGATACCCTCACTCATGGCAATTTTGCGGAATTTGATCAGGGTGGACAGCGGGGTGGAAGGCAAACGGTCAAGCTTGTATTTTGGAAAAAACCTCAAAAAATGAAGAGGATAATTGGGGCCAAGATTCGAAATGATCCATTGGCATATCTCTTTAATCATGTTTTCGTCATCGGTATATCCCGGGACCACAAGATTGGTCATTTCAAAATGAATTCCTTGTTCATGCAACGTTTGGAAGGTGTCGAGGACCGGTTTTAGTCTTCCGCCGTTCAGTTTCCGGTAAATGGTATCACTGAGGGATTTTATGTTGATGTTGGCGGCATCCAGAAACTGGCACAGTTCCAACAGGGGTTTTCTATTGATATAGCCATTTGAAATGAGTAAATTATGTATACCATTTTCGTTAGCAAGGCGTGCGGTCTCGAACATGTATTCAAAAAAAGTGATGGGTTCGGAATAGGTATAAGCAATGGATGGCGCCCCGATCTGCTGTGTTGCTTCCACGACATCATCAGGAAAAAGCTCATAATTGCGAACCTCTTCAGGTTTGGCCTGAGAGATTTCCCAGTTTTGACAATTCAGACAGCGAAAATTGCAACCGGCGGTAGCTATGGAAAAGGTTTTTGAACGTGGTTTGAAATGAAAAAGAGGCTTTTTTTCAATGGGATCGACATTTACGCTGCAAGGGTTTCCATAAGCCAAACTGTATAATGTTCCGTTCATATTGACTTTGGAACGGCAAACGCTCCGGTCACCGGGAGTCAGCAGGCAACGGTTGGGACATATACTGCATACCACTTTGTTGTTGTTTAACTTTTTATATGAAAACCCCTCGCGGGACCATTTCCATAGTTTTTTTGGAGCGTCTCCTTTGAACACTCTGCCGCGGATGTCAGTCGGCCCCGATGCTACACTATCCGTTGCAAAGGGCCAGAACGCTCCGGCAGATATTGGGGTACCTAGAAGACCTGCACTGCAGTATAGAAATTGACGTCTGCTTAGTTTTTTCATCAACGCTAGCTGTTATCTCACAGAGATGTCTTTACGAGACCTTTGAAAAACGTCCTCTTTTGCCCAAAGGTCTCTTTTAACCAGGCAAACATTTATTTTTATGGATGGTGTGTTCATATTCCTGATTAAATTAATGTCAGAGATATGCTACATTGTCGTAGTTGTCAACAGGAAAGAGTCTACATATCGCATTGTGATATCTTTGGCACCACCAAGAAACCGATACTCCCGGCTATTTTTTACCGCTGGCTTTACCGGATTTTCCTTTTCCAAGCCCTTTGCCGGGATGCCCGGAAGACGAGCCATGGCCAGGACCTTTGCCGTCGGATTTGGCTCCATGACCTCTGGAGAAATCGTTCTTCATACTGCGGGAGGTAATCCCTTTCATTTCCTCTGTTTTATCCTTGTAATGTCCGAGGCCCAAAGCGCCGGGATGAATGCCCAATTCGTGGGCAATTTGTCCCCATCCCATTCCTTTCTCGCGCATGTCTCTAATTTCATCGACAGTTGTGTCAGTTGCGTTTGCCAAGGCTTCTCCATATGCTTCATCAGTTGGATAATCTTTGCGTGCCAACGTATTTTCAGCATTAATTTTGGCCAGATTTTCAGCGCGCTGGACCTGGGCATGACTGGTGAAGTGACTGTTCGCGTCTTCGGAGGTATTCTCATCGGCCGACACCGGCCCCGGTATCGTGGCAACAGCCAAAATCGCAGCAAAAACCAGCGCGAACAGGAATTTAAAAGTCGGCAGTTTGGGTTGTTTCATTGTTATTCCTCCCTTTCGGTAAAAAAATTTACGGTTTGCCCAAGGGAATAGGGTTTATTGCCTACCCTGATTGTTTTTGATACGCCTAACCAGCTCACTTTTATCAGCTTTGAATGAATATCGGGGAACTTTCTCCTCAGATAGCGCTTTATGTTTTTTGCCTTTGCTTCCGCAAGTTTGATGTTATTTTTTTGATAGGCCACAATGTGAAGAAAATGTTTTTTCTTGTTTGTAAAAGCTCTCCCGAGACGGTCTAACCAAGGGATTGAACTGTTGGTAATTTTAGCGGAAAACGGTTCGAATTGTATTTCTTTTAACATGATCATGTTATTACCGATTCGGTGATTTTGGTATTCGAAATCTCCAAGTTCGTTGAGGTGATTCACAGCGCTCAGTGAATAGTTCCCCAAAGAATAAAGGGCGAGATATTTTTTCCAGGCAATCTTCTCTTCGGGCGTCCTTCTCAAACGTTTTAGAACCAGGGCACGGTTGTACAGTGCCTGCGGGATGTCATTTCGTATGGCTAATGCTTCTGAATAAATGTCGAGTGCCGCTTTCAAGTTTTGGTTTTCGAACTGAATATGCCCTAAATACGTTAACGCCTGATAATGTTTCTTGTTTAATGAAATCGCTTTTAAATAACTTTTTCGTTCCAAAGCCGGCATTTTGTTCGCCGAGTAGGCCACGCCCAGCCAAAAATGGTAATCGGCTTTTCCTGGATTTAGTTGGACTGAACGCTTGAGATGGCGAAGCCCTTCCTTGGATTCTTTTTCGGCCAGGTAAAGTCTCCCCAGAAAATAGTTTATACTCGGGTCGTCAGGGTGGTTCCGAATTTCCTCCTTAAAATATGAAATACCTTGTTTGTGTTTCTTTGAATCAAGATAATAATGGCCCCTTACCTGTTGTCTGATGTAACAACCGACCAACAGGTAAACCACGAAGAACATGAATGCCAACGATCTGAAAGACAATCTTTTTACTTTGAGACCTTGCAAAAATGCTCTCATTTGCCTATTCGGTAACATTTTTTAGCAAAAACCATACCCATAACAGGCAACAGTTTATAACTATCTGTTATTTCTAGCTAAATAGCTGATAAGTATTCGTGAATGAAAAGAGAACTTGGAAAAAAATGTGCTGCGTTGTGGTAAAAAGGTTATATTATTGTGAAATTAATTTCCATTTTCAGGTATTCATCTATCTGCAAAAATTATTTCCGTTTTATAAAGGGAAAAATTTCTGTGTAACCCAGAATATCGGTTACCAGTAAAACCAAGAAAATAACCAGCAATGTTCCTATTACGACACCAAAGTCGCTACCGCCGGCCGGCAATTGATCAAGACGTGCTGCGAGTTCCTCAATTTCTCGGTCGGAGAGGCGATCAACCATTGCCTTTGCTTCTTCGACGCTCACTCCCCAGGCTGCCAATTGGTTGCGCACATCAGAACGATCTATGAACACATTTATGCGGTTTTTTCCGGGACTATTTTGGGTTTGTTTTAGAATTTCAGCCGTGTTTACCATTGCCGCATGGATTGGTGCCGAAATAACGCTGAAGGTGCCGAGAGCTACAACAACTAAAATTGCGATGGACTTTCTCTTCTGCCGTAACGAATTCATCTGATTCCTCCTTTTTCTTGACCATATTTGGGTTTCTTGTCGATTAAAAAAGTTTTCTTACTTTTTTTATCTAATTGTTAGAGGTGGGGTAGCGGATCATCAAATCGAACAGCGATCCCGTTCGGATCTGTTCTTACAACTCTACCCGTAATTTTTAGAGGGTCTCCAGTGCCCGGAAGCGTAAACGTCATCGAGAGTTCGTGATCAACGTGTAAGGGAATTTGAGTTTCAATATAAATGCCGCCGGAACTTATATTTTGGATAAAATCGGTAAAGGTATAGTTTTTTCCTGAACAGTCGACATAAATCAATGTCGGCTTTCTTTGATGTTCCCTCTTTTCGTGGAATTTTGATTCCTGCCGTTTTTCCAACTCTTCGATGAGCTCTTGTATCTCTTCATCTGACAGATTAGAAATCAGTTCAGATAAACGGGGGTTGATTACGCCTAAACCGAATACTTTTTCGGACTCAGGCGTAGGTGAGATGCTCGTAAATAAAACGTCATCCGTCGTTGCTTCAACAT
>CALANC010000162.1 GCA_937925895.1 uncultured Desulfobacterales bacterium | reverse complement strand
CACTGTTTGCCCTCTGGGCTGCTGCCAGAGCTCCCCTGACAATAAAATGGTTGCGCCCGTTGGCTGCTATTGACATTGCCTTGCCCTTGGCGAGCATGGCTCGGTCAATTACTTTCCCACTTACAATGAGGGCCTGGGAGTGCGGAAAAAGTTTGACCACATTGGGGGGTCTTCCTATTTCGACAGCTTTTCTAAAATCTGCCCCGGAGCTCAGCGCCATAAGTATTCCTCCTTCGTAGCACAATGATATAGAGTTTTGAAAATTTAAACAAATACGCTCAACTGTATCAGATACTTACCTGTTTTCAGTATATTGGAGCAGCAATGTTAATGCAATTGTAAAAGTCTCACCGCAATCAACGGGGGCCAATGATAGTATCAGGCCTGGTTCATAATACCTGTTACCCGAATGCTTAACACGGCGGAGATTTACCGGAAAATATCATATTGCCGGCAGCTTTTCATTCTTCAGTTTCTTCCTCCCCTCCCTGCTGCACGTATGCTAATTTCTTCCTGCCAAATAACCAGACGGCAATGATGCTCATTTCATACAACACCAGGAGTGGGACCCCCATGAGCATCTGGTTTACTATATCAGGAGTCGGGGTAAGAATTGCGGCAATAATAAAATTTATCAGGATTGCATATTTTCTGTTTTTGTTGAGAAAAGCAACATCAACTATGCCAATCTTGGCAAGAAAAACCATGAGTATCGGCAGTTCAAAAATAACGCCGAACGCGATCAGCAACCGGATGGATAACGAGAAGTATTCATTGACCGCCGGCATAGGACTGAGAAAATCGGCAGAATATCCCAACAAAAACCGGAAAGCCGGAGGGAAAACAACAAAATAACCAAATGCTGCTCCGCCAAGAAAACATACGGATGATAGGAGCGAGAAGGGAAGCAGGGCCCTTTTTTCCTGTTTATATAAACCTGGTGCCACGAATTTCCAGACCTGCCAGAATATGACAGGGCTGGCAAGGAGTACCCCACAAACCAGAGCCAATTTTAGATAAAAAAAAAGGCCTCTTGATAGGACATGAATATGAGGCTCGTCTGGTCTGGCAAAACCTTGTACAAGGGCTTAAAGAACCAGTTGCCGATCTCTTTGATAAAAGCATAGGACAGGGCAAAGCCAATGCCCGTTGCTACAAAAGAATAGATAAGGCAGCTGCGCAGGTCTGTTAAATGCTCCGTCAGCATCTGTTTTTTAAAGTCTTCCATACTTCCCGGCCAATGAGACAACGAATAAGAGCTCTTTGTTTTAATTTCCAGGGACGAAAGTTACCATAAATCGTCATTGATAAAACATCAAATTGAAAATCACATAATTCATCCGCCTTTTGCCTTTTTATCGATTCACCCAAACAGATTCATGATCCCCATGCTTTTCATTTCGACGGATATGATGAAATTCTCTAAAAATTATAAATCTCTTACTCGTTGACAATAGTGTGAGAAATTTATTAACTAAGAGAACATTTCGAAATGTAGATATATTTCGTATCTTTACTTCTATCTGGTATCACTATTGGAGCAACCATGGCATCAATTCGCAATCAACTACTGGATTATTTTGCGCAATTCGCCCATGATGATGCCCGGCTCATTGAAAAACTTCATGCCCTGACTGCGCAGCAGGGTAGAGAAGTTTATACATACATCTTTCAAATTCTTACCAACCTCGATCTGCCTCCCGCGGAAGCTGAAAAACATTGGAGTCAAATCATTTCCCACAGCAAAAATCTTAGTGCCGCGATGGGCCGTGAAGTAAACCTCAGAACGGCTGTTTGTGACTATTTCTGTTCAATCAACAAATCTTTGCATAACCCCAAAATTATCGAGATACACCTTTTTGAAAAAGCTGCCAAATCATCAACTTTTGACAACCTGACCGGCCTATTGAACCGTAATGCCTTTGATGAAGTACTGTCGCGTGAAATATCCAGGGCAAAGCGCCATGATGCAAACCTGACCCTCCTCTTTTTAGACCTTGATGATTTCAAAAGGATAAATGATACCCTCGGTCATGTGGCGGGAGATAAAGTCTTAAAGGAAGTATCCCGGTTGATCATGCTCGAAAAACGGGCTGAAGATATCGCGGCCCGGTATGGCGGGGAGGAAATTACAATTTTACTGCCGGAAACCAGCAAAGCGGACGGCTGGCTCATTGCTGAAAGGATTCGTCAGAGGATCGAAGAGACTGCGATACATTACGAAGGTAAAAATATTAAAGTGACTTTAAGCGGTGGACTTGCTTCCTTTCCCATTGATGCAAACGAGGGTTTAACGTTGCTGAAAAATGCCGACAAGGCAATGTACCGCGCAAAAAGTTTTGGAAAGAACAATATTTCTTTTTATTCAATGGATAAAAGACGAAACATCCGTGTGGAATACACTGCATTGGTTGAAATACAGGAGCTTGGCATCCATGAAAAACCTGTTTTGACTGCCACAACGAAAAGTTTAAGTATTGGCGGCATTTTAATTGAAAGTGGGGTCTTCATCGAGACCGGATCCAAGATCCAGATCAACATTTCACTCAGCAAAGAAACCCCCCTTCTCGTTATTGGTACTGTTCTACGGTCAGAAAAAACTGAATCCGGCAATCATGATGTCAGCATCGCCTTTATTGATTCTGACAGAGTTATCAGGAATGAGATTTCAAGTTACCTAATCAGACACCTCAAAGATATCCCGGCACATTCTCTTACAACAGCCCAAGCTGCTTCGTGAATTATTATCCTGAGGAGCAGGAAAAACAAAGGGCGACAGTTTCTTACCCTGCCGCCCTGGTAAAATCTTGCTCATATCTCACTATTACATATCGTGACACGACTCACAATCCTCAGCTACACTGAATGCTGAAGACCCATCGTGGCAGGCCCCGCAGTACTGGCCCTCCTCCATAGCTTCCATGGTCTGCTTATTGGCTCCGCGCTCGGCCTTGAACAGGTCGGGGTGGCATTCGTCGCAGCCGAACATATCCGTATGAGCGGAGTGCGAGAAGGTAACGTTGCCATTCTCCTTATCCCTGTAAAAAATATCGCCGGCATGGCATTTGGTGCAATTTTCAGCAACGGTGAACGCCTTCTTCCCGTTGTGGCAGGCCCCGCATGACTTGCCTTTCTCCATCGCTTTCATGTCGACATGGTTGCTGTTATTCATCTTTTTGAATATTTTCGGGTGACACTCACCACATCCCGTCCCATGGAAACTGTGGCTGAAACGAACCTTGCCGACTGTCTCGGTCTGCAGAAAAACTTCGTCCACAAACCCCTCCATTCCAACAGCATAAAGGGCAGAAGGCAGGGCTACCATCATCACAATGAGCATTAATAACCTGTGTCTTTGCATGCATTTCCTCCATATTTAATAATTCGTTTAATAATATACGAATTATTATCCTAATTGCCAACGTCTTTATCGTTCTGCAGGATCGTTGCGGCTGAAATTATTCTCCCTGATTTTAAAGTATATATGTCAGTTTTCTGTCAGTTTTACTGGAAGCGAAATTACGCCTGTGTATTCCATACAGAAGAATAATTGCAAAAAAGACAGATTCACGTTGTTGTAATTGCAATTGCCCGGGAGTTTGCTGCTTTTATGTGGGCTATAGAGCAGGAAACAGAAACTGTGATATAAAACAACTATTTATGAAGTAGTCTTTTCTACCTGGTGCTGTCAGAGTTATCAGCAGAAATTTTGACTTTTGCGGAGTGCGAACCGGGTTGGCTATATCAAAGAATTTGAGAAGTTTGAAAAACAGATGCCAATAAAAAAACCAAATACATTTAATATTGTCATATTCGCCAATATTCAGGAAAAATATAGTAATGGAGTTACTGCAAAATACGCTAATTTGTTAGAACTCTTGAAAACTCGGTCTTAAGTTTGTCAAGAGAAAACGGCTTTTCAAGAATAGGATATTTTTCCTGTGGCAGCTCCTGGTCTTGAACGGAAGACTCTAAAAAGCCAGACATGAAAATTATTTTTACCTTGGGAAGCAACTTAATAAGTTCCTTTGCCAATTCAATTCCATTCATGGTGGGCATCATAATATCCGTCAGCAATATATCGATCCCACTAATTTCTTTAGCTTTTTCAAGGGCATCATCACCACAACAGGCTGTGAGAACCGTATGCCCGAGATTGAACAACTGCTCTTTAACCATTTCAAGTACAAACGGGTCATCATCAACAATGAGAACAGTTGTAGGGTTATTTTCAGAATTATAACTTGCCATGTAATTTGCTTCCGTTTTAAAAAGAGCCCAAAAAAATCTACTAAAATATTTTTTATGCATATTCCATACCTGTTTATATATAAATATTTAACTACCTAAAATGACATCATATTTTTTATTTCAGAAATAACGCATGTAAATAAATGCGAAAAAAAGACCCCAAAAATGATAATTCAAGAGGGCGATGTGACAATTTTTGTCACCAATATAATTTGTTAGGATTTGCGTGCTGCTGTAAATCAGCTTCAGGTGTGCTAATTGGTAAGGCTGTAATCTGCCTTTTTAAATACAAAAAAAGAGGCCCGACTCATTGGCTTTTTTAAACAAATAAAAAGCCCCCCTGGTGGATCAAGAGGGGCTTAAGGAAAGTGTGTTGCAAAAAAGTCAACCGACTGTGTCGTCTATCACTTTTTTTATATCATTTTGTAAAGTTTCTGAAGGAGTAACAACTATTTTCTTATCACTAATTGTTGTTGAATAACGGGGCTCTTCCTGATGCTCGATATAGACCTGCTTCAACCGGTCGCTTAACCTTTCAAGACTAATCATGGAAAGCCCTTTTTCCTCCACAAGACTTTTAAAATTAACAACTTTTCCGTCTTTCCCAACCCAGGCAACGCCAAACTTCTTGGGCGGCTTACCTATGAAAAAGAAGGCCGTTTCATTTCCCGGAACCACTTCTAAAGGATCCGTAATTTCTGAGACAAGTTTTTCAACCGGTTGGCGTAAGGAATCTAAATTTTGTACAGCGGGATCATCATCATTCAGGGGGGGATATTCTTTTGACGCCCCAAACAGCTTGTCCATGAAACCCATAAACTCCTCCTTTTTAGGTTGAGGCGAGCCATGTGTT
>CALANC010000161.1 GCA_937925895.1 uncultured Desulfobacterales bacterium | reverse complement strand
GGCCCATGCCCCAAAATCGATCGATGAGTCCATAACCCAGGCCCTGGCGGCATCGGCCAGAGCAGTAACGGTTTTGGCCATGGAAAATATTAAATTGGGCGGCATCATCTCCCATATCGTTCCGGAGCTGTGTTCCGGATGCCTCGGATGCATTAATGTTTGCCCTTTTTCTGCCATCAACTTCGATGACAAAAAGTATGTGGCTGAAGTTAACCCGGCATTGTGTAAAGGCTGTGGCGCCTGCTCTGCGGCATGTCCTTCCGAAGCTCCGGCACTTATGGGCTTTGATAATAAACAACTTTATGCCCAAATAAAAAGTGCATTGAGCTTTTAGTTGCCAAACCAATGTGTCTAGCAATCCCTTCTAAAATCATAAAAATAGACCAAAATGTTGCAACCATCGATGTTGACGGCGTCAAAAGAGAGGCCAGTCTGCTTCTACTTGAAAACCCAAAGGTTGGGGATTACGTCATTGTACATGCAGGTTTTGCCATTGACAAAATAGACGAAAAAAGTGCTATGGAGTCTTTAAAGGCGCTGCGTGAGATCGTGTCATTGTCTTCCAATAATAAGTCTTAAATCATACCTAAATTGAGTGTTTCAAATTGTGCCAGAACAAATGAACGATAATTACATTGCCAGGAGGGTGGAAGTAAACGGTATCGTTCAAGGCGTCGGATTTCGACCTTTTATATATCAACTGGCTAATAAATATACAATTAAAGGCGCAGTTGCCAATACATCATCGGGAGTATCCATCCATATCGAAGGGACAAAAAAAGATATTGAATACTTCTGCCGTGATCTCACCGATAAACGCCCGCCGCTTGCCCATATCGTTGAAATTTTTCTTTACGACGAAGCGCTGAATCACTACATGGATTTTACGATTGAAGACAGTAGAGGGCAGTCAGTGATGACGACTCTTATATCTCCTGATGTATCTGTCTGCGATGACTGCTTAAAAGAACTATTTGACCCAAACGACCATCGCTTTCAATATCCTTTCATCAACTGCACCAACTGTGGTCCTCGGTATACCATCATTAACGATGTGCCCTATGACCGGCCGAAAACCTCCATGAAGCACTTTATCATGTGTTCTGTTTGCCAGGATGAATATGATGACCCCGATAACAGAAGATTTCATGCCCAGCCGAATGCCTGTCAAAAATGCGGACCTCATGTTGCCCTTTATGATAACACTCGGCGAAAGATTAAAACTTTAGCACCAATTAAAATGGCAGTAACGCTTTTAAAGTCTGGGCATATCGTTGCCATCAAGGGATTGGGTGGTATTCACCTGGCCGCAAATGCGGAAAATAATGACGCGGTTAAAACACTCCGAAAAAGAAAGCATCGGGAAGAAAAGCCGCTAGCTATAATGTCTTATGATGTTGCAAGCGTTCGAAAATATGCAATCGTTGAAAAAGAAGAAGAAAAACTTCTTCATTCACACCAACGACCCATTGTACTTTTAAAAAAAAAAGAGCCCCACCCGATTGCAGAAGAAGTGTCTCCTCGAAACCGGTATTTTGGCACCATGCTGGCGTATACCCCCCTGCACTACCTGCTTTTAAAAAATGACTTTACTGCTCTTGTGATGACAAGCGGCAACTTGAGCGAGGAACCGATTGCCATCGACAATGAAGATGCGTTTAAGCGGCTGTCTCCTATCGCGGACTATTTTTTAATGCACGACCGGGACATATATCTTCGCAGTGATGATTCGATTGTACGAAGCACTGCCGGATCCACCCGGTTTATCCGGCGTTCAAGAGGATATATCCCAATGCCAATCTTCATTGATAAAAAAGTCCCACCTATACTGGCCTGTGGGGCTGAATTGAAAAATACAGTATGCCTTACAAAGGGCAATCAAGCTTTTATAAGTCAGCATATCGGAGATCTCGAAAATCTGGCATCATATGATTTTTTTCAATTAACCATACAACACATGAAGCGAATACTGGATATCAATCCGGAGATTATTGCTTTTGACCTTCATCCCGATTATTTGAGCACTCAATATGCCCAAGAGCAGCATAACGTTCAAAAAATCCAAGTTCAGCATCACCACGCCCATATAGTCAGTGCCATGGCAGAAAACCTGCTAGACGGCCCAGTGATCGGACTTGCATTTGACGGCACAGGATTTGGAACGGACCGAACGATATGGGGCGGAGAAATATTGGTTACTCAATTAGATAAATTTTCGCGGGCCGCTCATTTTTCCTATATCCCCATGCCCGGAAGCACTGCAGCCATAAGAGAGCCCTGGCGTATGGCTGTAGGCTATCTGTATAATGCCTTTGGTGAGGACTTTTTTGATCTCGATCTACCTCTTTTAAAAGAAATCGATCACAAGACCCTCAAGATAATGGTGGAGATGATTTCAAAAAATCTCAACTCACCCAAAACATCTAGCCTTGGTCGCCTCTTTGATGGAATTGCAGCGATTGTTGGTATCAGAAAACAGGTTGTCTTTGAAGGCCAGGCTGCCATGGAATTGGAAATGCTGGCAGGAGAAAAAGAAAGCGCTATTTATGATTATGAATGGGTCAGGGAAGATGGGTTCAAAATACGAACCAGTCCCATCATAAGTGGTGTGGTTAAAGATATGATACAGGGAATTCATCCTTCCGTGATCAGTGGCAAGTTTCATCAGACACTCATCCGTCTGTTTGCTCACTTGTGCGAAATAATTCGAACAGAGAGCGGATTGAAGCGGGTGGTGTTGAGTGGTGGGGTTTTTCAAAACTCGATTTTATTAACCGGCTTGATAAGAGCCCTTGAAGAAAAGAATTTCCAGGTCTATACACACGCAAAAGTCCCGACAAATGACGGCGGTATCTGTCTCGGACAGGCTAGGATCGCCGCTGAATTAGCAAGATGAGATCAATAGGAAAATACAGCACCATGCTGGCTAATCCAAACACAGTTTCAAATTCCAAAAGGTCATGGCCTTTTCTGAAAGGCGATATGCTGGTCGGATTCTTAATTTTTCGCAATATTCATATCGCCCTGAAGAAAACGGCATGACCTGCATGTGATCGCTTCAGATATGATTAAATTTTTTCTGAAAGAACTCGTGAATAACGTCTCGTAATGAAAGAACCTGCACGTGTGATCAATAAAGGTTTCTGGTTGAAAATAAGGTTTCAATATTAAATCAAATCATCTATGGTTCTTTCATAACGATCCCTAATTCACTCAGACAGCTTTCAGTGCAAAACTTAATCATACCTGAAGCTCTCTGGCGCAATTCCAATACAGTTTCGCCCTGTATAAGGTCATGGCCTTTTCTGAAAGGCAATAAACCGGTCGGATTCTTAATTGCTCGCAATGACCCAAATATTTGGGATGGATTGTAACAAAGACCATGGCTATCAAACATCTAGAAGAATACAGGGATCCACAGATTTCCAGAAAATTGGTTGAACACCTAAAAGTGGTTAGTCAAAATCCGATTCGTTTAATGGAAGTTTGCGGCACCCATACCACCTCCATTTTCAGAAGCGGAATTCGGGGACTCTTACCGCCGACGATTGCACTGCTTTCCGGCCCCGGCTGCCCGGTGTGTGTTACAGCCCAGAATGAAATCGATACCTTTATCACCTTATCTAGAATTGACGATGTCATCGTGACAACTTTCGGTGATCTTATGAGGGTGCCGGGAACAAATTCTTCTCTCCAGCAAGAACGAGCTTACGGCAGCGATATCCGTGTGGTGTATTCCACATTTGATGCGCTTGAGATCGCCAAAAAAAATCCTTTAAAGAAAATAATATTTCTGGGTGTGGGTTTTGAAACCACCGCCCCTACCATAGCCGCATCTATACGAACTGCGGTCGAGATGAAACTTGACAACTATTTCGTCTTCTGTGCCCATAAGCTGCTTCCGCCGGCTTTGGCTTTTCTAATGGAGGCCAAGACGACAAACATCGACGGCTTTATCCTTCCCGGACATGTTTCGGTAATAATCGGTTTGAAAGCGTACCTTCCTTTTTTTGAACAGTATCAAGTCCCATGCGTGGTTGCAGGATTTGAGCCGGTGGATATACTTCAGGCAATATTCATGCTGGCTGAGCAGATAGAAAACAATAATCCAGATATAGCCAACGGATATCAACGGGCCGTAACGTATGATGGGAACATAAAAGCCCAAAAGGTTATGGATGATGTTTTTGAAGCCATTGATGCCAGTTGGCGCGGCATTGGTAAAATCTCAAAAAGCGGTCTAAAAATCAGAAAAGAATTTGCCTCTTTTGATGCGGAAGAAATGTTCGATGTAAGGATTTCTGAAACAGAAGATCCCAAAGGATGTGCTTGTGGCGAAATTCTCACCGGTCAAAAAATCCCAACCGATTGCTTGCTCTACAAGATGGCCTGCACACCGGAAACACCCGTAGGCCCTTGCATGGTTTCCAGCGAAGGAACCTGTGCAACCTATTATCGCTATCACGCCACCTAAAGGATATAATCAATGAAAACTGACACCATTCTTTTGGATCACGGCGGCGGCGGAAAGATGGCCCACAACCTGATCGCCGAAATGATGATCCCTAAATTTGATAATCCTATTCTGTCACAGTTAAACGACGGTGCCATATTTAATATCGAAGAGCAGCGGCTGGCGTTTTCAACCGACACGTATGTCGTGGACCCTATTTTTTTTCCGGGAGGGTGTATCGGAGATCTTGCCGTGAATGGAACGGTCAATGATCTTGCCATGTGCGGTGCCTTGCCGCTTTATCTTAGCAGTGGCCTAATCATCGAAGAAGGTTTTCCCGTATCAGATCTGGAAAAAATACTGGAAATGATGAGCACGGCGGCTGAAAAAGCCGGTGTCAAGATTGTGACCGGAGACACAAAAGTTGTCCCTAAAGGTGCTGTCGACAAGATTTTTATTAATACCTCAGGTATCGGCATTATTTCTGGAAAAGTAAATATCTCCAGCCACAGGGCATGCCCCGGTGACAAAATCATACTGAGTGGATGTATCGGTGATCATGGCATGGCGGTGTTGACACAAAGAGAAGGGATATCCTTTGACACATCAATCAGCAGCGATACAGCTCCTTTACACCACATGGTGAATAACATGCTTGCTGCGTGCCCCGATATTCATGTACTTCGGGATCCCACCCGGGGAGGTGTGGCAACAGCCTTGAACGAAATTGCACTCCAATCAAATGTCGGCATAAGAGTCTACGAAGAAACGATACCTCTCAAAGACGATGTCGTGGGGGTCTGCGAGCTTTTGGGTTTCGATCCTATTTATGTTGCCAATGAAGGCAAACTGCTTGCATTTGTCCCACCTGAATATGCAGACATTGTGCTCACTGTCATGTGTAAAGACAATTTGGGCGAAGACGCAGCCATTATCGGGGAAGTGATTCCAGATATTCCCGGGAGAGTGATCATGCAAACCCGAATTGGAGGAACAAGAATTATCGATATGCTTACGGGAGATCAGCTCCCCAGAATCTGCTAGTTTTCGATTCAGAAATGGCTCTTTTCCGCAATCTCTGTGTCAATCTTCGGAATTACTTGTGCGACGTACTACTTGTACGTCTCCGCGGAATTCCTCGATTTTCTTGATCTTGCAAAAAAAGCTCATTTCTGAATCGAAAACTCAATAAATATTTCAAAAAAAAGAAACTACATGAGTCACAACTCAAAATATTTTTATGGACCTTCGTATATTATTAAAGCTTTACTGTTGATCCTTTTCCTTATTTTCTCATCTAGCTGCGGGATCCAAAAAGAGGTTCAACTCTCAGGAAAAACCATGGGAACCACCTATCGGGTTAATCTGGTTGTCGGATTGTTAAAAAATCCA
>CALANC010000160.1 GCA_937925895.1 uncultured Desulfobacterales bacterium | reverse complement strand
ACGAACGAACCACAACATATAGTGCCCGCCTTATTTTTTCCTGGTGAGATCAATCAGTTGAATATTGTACTTTTGTATTGGTAATGAAATAATTGTGCAATGGCAGGGATGTTGAACCAAATAAATATTTGGTATTGATTAACAGATCAAATATACACTTCTAATGGATTTCCGATTAAGGCACGCAATTTAAAATAAATTAGTGTTCAAAAAAGTGTGTATTTGCCCTGGCTAATCTGCAAATTCCTAAGCCAGGAATGACGCATGGTTTTTCCTGTGTCGGACTATGGCTTAGCATCGTCCAAAAACACACGAAATATCAATCTGAACCACGTAATTTTTAATCGAAAACGACACAAACTAAGTAATTTTAATCTAAGATTTAGCCGGCTTTCCAGTTTGATTTGACCCTTCCCTTTTTTTTATATATAAAACCGCTATTGATATTACAATTCCTTTTCCTATCTGACCCGAACGCAAATTGATTTCGCAAAGCGGATTCGGTCTTACATCTCCCTTTGATTTCTCTGAAATATCAACCTTCGATTGTTGTGCTTTTATCAACCTCAAAAAATGAGGGTGATTGCATGGCACATGACAATTTTTAGCACAAATTCACTTTTAGCCTTATTGCTGAAGTTGCGAGGGAAATCAGTTTCGGGCGCAAAGTTTCGGCAGGCAACTTTAGAATCAATTTGCCGTGTGGAATGAAATTGCCCGGGACAATGGCTGATTTTTTCTGATGAAAACTAAGCAAGGAGGTTATCTTTTGCGGCGTGATATCATTCTGATTTTTTGTTTATCGCTTTATTTGGAACTGAGTTATTCTCATTTGTCAGGTAATTGGAGGTATTTCCAATGAGTCGTAAACCGACCTATGAAGAATTAAAAAAAAAGGTTAAGGCGCTTGAGAGAGAGGCTGTCGACTGCAGGCGGGCCGAGCAAGCGGCACTGGCTGTACAGGAGAAGTATCGTGACACAATTGAAAATGCTGTTTGGGGTGTTTTTCAATCTACACCTGAAGGACGGTTTCTCAGTGCGAATCAGTCGATGGCTAAAATACTTGGCTATGATAATCCCGATCGGTTGATGTCAAGCATATCCGACATAGGTAATCAGTTATATGTCAAGCCGGCCCAGCGGGATGAAATGCTGCGCAGGGTGGTAAAACATGACAAGATCTTAGCATTTGAAATTCAGGTCTACCGTAAGGATAAGAGTATCATCTGGCTTTCGATAAGCGAAAGAGCGGTAAAAGCCCTTGATGGAAAACTGATTTACATTGAAGGTTTCGTGGAAGATATTACTGCACAAAAACAGGCGGAAGCGAACAAGGCAACCGAGTTGAATAAGTTTAAGGTCCTTTATGACATGGCAGTTGCTATGACAGCAAAACACAGTCTTGATGAGAATCTGTCGCTCGTCGTAGAGAAAAGCAAAGAGTTGCTTGGAACAGATACCTCTTTTATAGCGCTACGTCATGAGAAGACGAAAGATGTGTACATGCATACCTTATCGGGCATCAAAACAGAGGCGTTCAAAAGAATTAAGATGCCCTTTGGCGAAGGACTCGGTGGGAAAGTTGCCAAGACCGGAAAGGGATATATTGTGAAGGATTATTTTCAAGAGATTGGACCATTACTCCATGATATTGTCCGGTCCGAGGGGTTAATATCCGGCATCGCAGTCCCTGTTCAGATAGACCGAATGAATCTTGGTGTTCTATATGTTTTTAATCGAGCAAAAACTTTATTTACAAAAACGGATTTCGATACCCTTTCACTTCTTGGCAATCTTGTCGCAGTCGAAATTACGCGTAAGCGAGCGGAGGAGAAACTTCTCAAGGCTCATGACAACCTCGAACAACGGGTGGAGCAACGTACGGCCGAACTGGCAGAAATGAACGAATCTCTCAAGAGAGAAAATTTAGAGCGTGAAGGGGCGGAGAAAGCTCTGCTGGAATCTGAAGAGCGATACCGTTCTCTGATAGAAAACCTGCCCATAGGTCTCTATCGCAACACCCCTGGTTCCCAAGGGCGGTTCATTATGGCCAATCCTGCTGTTGCTAAGATGCACGGATATGAAACAGTCGATGAGTTCCTCCAAACATCAGTTGCTGACCTTTACTGGAATCCAGCTGACCGTCAAGTCCTTTCTCAGAAGCTTATAGACCAAGGACAAGTCGTATCAGAGGAGTTACAGCTGAAGAAACTTGATGGCACACCCTTTTGGGGTGCAGTTACGGTCAACGTTGTCCGTGATGAGTCGAATGAAATCAAATACTTCGACGGACTAATTGAGGACATCTCTGACCGAAAGCGGGTCGAGGAGGCGCTGGAATTCGAGAAACGAAGATTCCAGACCTTATTGGACTCTGCGCCTCTCGGTATCGTCATGATTGGCAAAGACAACGTTTGGGAATATATTAACCCGAAGTTCAAAGAAATGCTCGGTTATGATTTAAAGGATGTTCCTGATGGAAAACAATGGTTTCGGCTGGCATACCCTGATCCTGATTATCGCCGAAAGGTTGTGTCCGCATGGGTCGAAAAGGTAGATAGCGCCAAGGCTGGTGGGGAATTCATTACTGTAGATTTTAAGGTACGCTGTAAAGACGGAACGGACAAGGTTATCCTTTTCAAAAGAGTTCTGCTGCATACGGGTGACCATTTGCTGACCTGTGAAGACATCACAGAACTCAAGGAGACTATGGAGGAACTTCGTATCGCGCGAAGAAAAGCAACTGAGCTTTCAGATTTTCTGAAAAAGATGTTCGGCCGCTATCTTTCAAAGGAGGTGATGGACTCGCTTCTAAAAGATCCGGCCGCATTAGAACTAGGTGGTGAGCTCCGCAACGTCACAATCATGATGACAGATCTCCGCGGCTTTACAGCTGTTACCGAGAGCCTTGAACCCGAACAAGTCGTGAGAATGTTAAACAATTACTTCGAGGTCATGGTAGAGGTTATTCACCATTACCACGGCACGATCAACGAGATCGTTGGTGATTCACTGCTTGTCATTTTTGGTGCGCCGCAGGAAGTTCCAGACCGAGCACAAAAAGCCATTGCCTGTGCCGTTGAGATGCAAAACGCCATGGCGCAGGTAAACAAAGAAAACGGTGCGCTTGGGTTGCCGGAGCTTGAGATGGGAATAGCCCTTCACGATTCAGAGGTAATCGTTGGAAACATAGGCTCAAGCAAGCGGATTAAGTATTCGGTGGTTGGCAGCGGCGTAAACCTAGTCAGTCGGATTGAATCTTATACTGTAGGCGGTCAAATCCTCGCTTCAGAATCAGTGCGTAAAGAGGCAGGCGAGATTTTGCGCATTGACACCCATCGGGAGGTCCTTCCTAAGGGAACCGAGGTTCCTTTGCGAATATACGAAATTGGAGGTATTGCTGGCACCTTTAACCTTGCACTGGATAGGAGAGAACCGTCTCTGGTCACTCTGGTGCGAAAAATTCCGATACGTTACACAATACTTGAAGGAAAGGACGTTGGGAAAAAAGATCTTGAGGGATCTGTGTTAAGACTTTCAAAGAAGAGTGCCGAAGTTGCCTTCGGCACTCCGGTCAAGATCCTAACCAACCTCAAGATGAACCTGGGAGGTGTAGACGAGAAGCTGGCGACAAAAGACTTCTACGGAAAGGTGAATGAGCGCTCAGGAGAGAATGGACAGACCCACCTGGTTCGCTTTACTTCAGTCCCGCCTGAGGTAGATGCCTATTTCCAGGCTCACAGGCAACATGCTGTGAAGCCATCGTCGATCTGACTCGTTAAGCTCGGATTTACATAGACTTCTTTTCAGTTTTAAAAGTTGTGATTTTCTCCAATCAGTATCCAGTTAAAAAAATAAAGCATTGTGATATCGTTTTCATATCTCAACTGTAAAATTCAGCGAGCTGCATTACGGTCCGAGATTATATATTAGGTATATGAAACCCACACTTTGGCTGGAGTGTGGGTTTCGGCTATAAATCTGCAATATCGAATCTTCCAATTTATTTAAGATTTCATCCCTCAATACAATTCGATGAATATCCTGGGACTCAGGAATGCGCAATTTTCTGCTATAAGTTTGTAACTGATAAAAAGATATAAAAGCGCGTTCTACTGTTACTATTCCGGACCTCTTTTATTATTTAGGTACCCCAAGATATTGTGGTTTGAAGTATTTATCCAAAAGTTGCGATTACTCCAACATATCGGTGCTTTTTAAGGGCTAAAGATATTTGTGTTTTTTTTTGCATATCTGTAATTTAGACAAAGTACAGATTATCTCAATATAGTGCGCCACGAGCGCACTTTTGTATAAAGTGTGCGCAAC
>CALANC010000159.1 GCA_937925895.1 uncultured Desulfobacterales bacterium | reverse complement strand
CAATCCCTTTCGATCAGAAGGCCGTTATCAGGCCCTAAAAAAACAGAAGGGGGATGAAAAGGAGCTTTTACTTCTTAAAGAACATATGCATAAACAAGAACGACTTTTGAACTTTGTTTATAAAAAATTTAACCAGACGGACTTAACGGAGAGAATCTCAGCATATTATGAAATGCAATCCGTCTATCCGGGATACTGCCCTCCGCTTGTCCCCCATCAAGTTTTACAGTTTTTAATTAACCCTAAGCAAAGAAAAGGCATTGTAAGCCAGCTCAATCGTCTTAAAGGGTTTTATGGAAAATCATTTTCTCTTTCCCCGCTGAAGAAAAAAATTAAGCATTTAAAAAATATCACCACACAACAAAAGAAAAAGTTTATCGTCCGGTTTCTTAACGACTTTGCCCGTTATCACAGAGATTTACAGAATTTCAAGATGCTAAGTAAGGCCATGGACAGCTTGAACTTGACTTCAGAAGACAAAATTATAAACCTTTCCCGTGAAAATCGAACGTTGTACGAATTTTTACTAAGCCATGAACAAGTGCTTGAAAAAAAACCGATTATCAATCATGTGGTCCTTAAGGCAGATGTGCGTGATTCCACAGATATTACCAATCAGATGAAAGAGAAAGGATTAAATCCAGCCTCTTTCTTTAGTCTGAATTTTTTTGATCCGATAACGGAGATCCTGTTTGAATATGCTTCAGAAAAAGTGTTTATTGAGGGTGATGCTGTTATTCTCTCAATAACAGAACGGGAAGATACACCGGAAGGATGGTACGCCGTTGCACGTGCATGCGGTCTGGCGATCAAGATGCTTCATATCGTACAGCAATATAATGTGAATAGTAGAAAACGCCAGCTTCCCATACTCGAAATAGGCATAGGTATATGTTTTAATAACAATCCGCCAACGTTTCTATTTGATGGCAATAACCGAATTATGATTTCATCGGCTATCAATTCTGCGGACCGGTTGTCCAGCAGTACAAGGTCCTTACACAAACTCATTTCAAAGAAAAAGAACCCCTTCAACCTCTATGTATTTCAAGCCTCACACCGGAAGGATCGGACTGACAAAACCTACCGCGAGTTTTTTCGCTATAATGTTAATGGAATTGAATTGAACCCGGAAGGTTTTGAAAAACTTTCAAAAGAGATTGACTTAAAGGAGTTAAACCTAAGCCTTCCTGAATTGCAGAAAGAGAAGATTAAGATTTATACAGGAAAATTTCCTACTGTAACAGGTAAATACCAACGATTGATTATAAGGGAGGCTTACGTTTCTGAAATCATCCCCGACAATCTAAACGTCATCCGACCGACAAATCAAAAATACTACGAAATTAGTACAAACCCAAAGCTTTACAAGCACATTAAGGCTGTAAGCTGATCCAGATTTCGTACGGATCATTTGCTTCCCGTGAGGTAGTTTTCAACCAGGGTTCCGGCGACGACCGGAAGTGATTCAACATCAGGTGGTTTAAATTGAAAAACGATTTCTAGAAACGCCATTGCAATGCGAAAGGTTGCTCCCCACAGGATTTCGCGCCTATTTTGATACTCATGAAGAAAACAGGGATAGTTGTGGAGAAGTGATTTTTTGGTATTTTCATCTGGTAAATTTGTATGCAGTCGATAACAAGCATAATTGGATGGATTCAATAAATTTTGAATCGGAATATAGATGGCTTTATCTACCTCCCAATTAAGAAAAAATCGTTTTTGGGACGAAACTCTGCAAACCATCGGGTAAATGACCCTTCTGAACATGACAAGTTGTTGAAACGGCAAAGGGCCTAAAAATTCCAAACCCAACGGGTTCAATCGCATTTCTTCAAAGCTTTCTCTAAGGCCGGTGGCAAAAAGAAGGGACAAATTTCTTGCCTCCTGGTGTCGGTGTTTACGCCATTGAGACCAAAGAGGCCAGCGGGTCAGGGGAGAGCCCGGTAAGTATAGCAGTTTTGCAAGAGAAGAATCCAAGCGGGAGGATATACTTCCGCCTGGACAACAAAGATCACCGGGCTGTTTTACCTTACTTGATCGTTTGTTTAAAATTAAACAGAGCTCAGATGAAACCCCTTTGTCGTAAGATTGCGAGCCGAGCAGAAACAGGACTGCAGAGGTGTCGGCTACGTCGTTAATTTCCTTCAAGAAAATGTGGTTTTGGTTGTATTTTTCATGCAGCGCGTGAATTATTTTTTTACTAAAGGACATATGTTTAACGCCCCACCAACAATGCGGCGATTTCTTTCAATAATTTCGCGCAAACTCTTGCAGTCAGTTTAAAAGGGTCGTTTTGGGGATTGAATTCAACAATATCCGCCCCAACGACCTGTCCCTTGAGTGTCTGAAGAGTGGAAATCACTTGCCGAACGGATAACCCTCCCGGTTCACGATGAGATACGCCGGGGGCATATGACGGGTCAAGTGCATCCAAGTCAAGGGAAATATATACCGGTGAGTCGAAAATGAGCGGGATCTCTTCATTCCAATTTCGCATTTCAATCACTTCTACCCCAAACCTCTCAGCCTGGGCGCGCTGATGACCGTTCATCGCCCGAATGCCGACCTGGACAAGACGGTCAATCAGTTGACTCTCTAAAATTCTTGCAAAAGTGCAAGCATGTGAATATCGGTTGCCTTGAAATTCATGGTATAGGTCGGGATGGGCATCAAAGAGAAGAATGCTCATCTTTTTGTATTTGCGTCGAAATGCTTTTACTATCGGGTAGGTAATGGTGTGATCACCGCCCAGTGAGATTGGCAGCATCTTGCAATCCAATAGAAACGCAATCGAATTTTCTATTTCTTGCAGCGGTTCACCTTCTTCGTCAAATTCTAGATCGCCGACGTCTAAAAGAACGGTTTCAGCCCCTAAATCAGTCCCTGTTTCCGTCCATAGGTTAGACGAATCGGAAAAAAGGGCTTGCCGAATAACAGGAGGCGCCTCGGCGGATCCGCGCATATAGGATGAGTTTAAATCATAGGGGATACCGATGAGAGCGATTTTGTGCTGCTTGTTTTGATCTACAATTGCCTTTATTTTTTTCTTATTCATAGACAAGTTTACCGTTGATGTTCTTAAGGAGAAATTCAGGTTAAAGATTCCTTTGGATAGTGTCCCCCAAAGCCCGTGGAAAAATGAAATTTTTCTTCCAAATCATTGACCTCTTTCATCCGCTGCGGGTCAAGAAATATTCGATATATTTTTTCCGTTTTATCAAAGAGCCTTTCAAATAGCGCCTGTTCAAGCATTGATATGGCTTCGATCGATTTGTCACAGACAGGATATCCCTTTTCATCCAACCGGATGGAAGATCCAAATGAGACTTTTGAGATGTTATTGATGTCGACCAGTTTAATATGCCCGCAAGGGGTGAGGAGTAAATTTTCCACACCGGCAAAGTCCGGGACATATTTTGCCTCTAAAATCATTTTCTTGGTACTTTGTATGAAAATCTTCGCGTTCGTTTTGACTCTTTTGATAAATTGTTCCAGGGTCAGTTCTAAAAGATGGGGCCTTTCTACTTTCATTCGATTGAAAATATCTGCCAGGTTATTTTTTTTGAATATTTCCCATGGATTTAGTGCTTCGCCTTCAATATAATCTTGCAGACCGCAGAGAACTAAATGAGAGATCTCATTCCTGACATAATCTACGATAAATTCAATAGACTTTGCATAAGAACCAGGAGGCAGATACGTTTCGACGATTTTTAATTTTTTTATCTCTTCGAATACTTCTTCTTTTGAATTGAATCTAGACCTAAATATCCTGAGAATTTTGATCGGATTGGCCCAGGGAAAAAACAAAATCCCGTTGATGTGTTCACCACTGGTTTGCTTTACCACATCCTGCCGATGCAACACTTCTATGATTTGGGACCTTAGTCCTTGCTTATGATATTTTCGAAAAATGTAAGCCCCTCTATCTCTGATAAAGTTCAGTCGTATGATATCTTCATGACTGATATGGGGTTTATCTCTTATATCAATTAACATTTGAACTCAATTTCAGGCGCCCAGCAAAGGGAAAAAGGTTGCTTTTATTTTTTCGACAACCGATGTTGCAAATTGTCGGGCTTTGTCCGCAGTGGTACCGTTGATCTTTTTGCCTGGGTCTGAGAGCGTGAGGCTTCCCCCCAGTTCTAATCGGTGTTTTTCGACAAAGGCTTCAGGCAAGGCATCAGGAATGTCGACTCCTCTCATGATTGCCCAAGCGGACGTCCATGCCCGGGCCACATTCATGATATCGTATCCCCCTCCGCCTAACGCCACCCATCTGAGGCCCCAGGATTTTATTTTCTCTATTACCTCAGAAAAGCCTTTAATAGAGAGATTTAAAGATGCCAGAGGATCCGTTGCGATTGTATCTACTCCCAGTTGAGTAACAAGCACGTCGGGATTATAGGCATTAACAAGTGGTGGAACCACTTCGGTAAAAACCCGCAAATATAAATCGTCATCAGTTCCGGGTAGTAGAGGCACATTGACTGCGTAACCCCGGCCTTCTCCCTGACCCATCTCCTCAACAAATCCGGTACCCGGAAACAGGGTGTGGCCGTGCTGATGAAGAGAAATGGTCAGAACCTGATCTGAATTGTAGAATAAAGCTTCAACCCCATCGCCGTGGTGTACATCAATATCCAGGTAGACGACGCGCAAACCATTCTCAATCATACGGGCTATCCCAATAGCCGGATCATTCAGATAGCAGAACCCGGAAGCCCGATCGGACAGGGCATGATGTAAACCGCCTGCCATATTAAAGGCGATCTGTTTTTTTTCATCTAATATCTGACGAATGGCTTCCAAAGTTGCACCGGTCACCAGTAGAGACCAGTCGTATAATCCGGGGAATACCGGGTTATCACCGCTGCCGAGTCCATACTGCCATGCTTGGGGGGGATGTTGGCCGGTGTTGGCTTTTTTCAGAATGTCCAGATAATCAGGACGGTGAATGAGAAGCAGGTCTTGTTCATCTGCCTCCTTGGCTTCAACCCAAGGCGTTCCGGATCTATCTAATAGTCCATATGCATCGATTAAATCTATGGTTAGTTGAAGACGTTCCACCTTAAGGGGGTGGCTGGATCCGTAACTGTGACGGAAAAATTTTTCACTGAAGACCAAAACTTCCTTTGTTGATTCGTTCATGACATTCTCCCCACAGAACTATATTTCATTTCATCTTAACTATTAAATCTAACATCTATACCGTTGTTTGTAAATCTGGTTTCTGGCGGCATATCATTATTACATCGAAGAATTCTTTTTGTTTGACACCTAATTTGCCTCTTTATAGACTAAGCTGAAAACCCCGTAAAGTTATCAAAATGGCCAGAAAACCAAATACTTTGCTTAGTGAATTCCTCGACAGTAACCTTTCGTTGCCGTCAATTCACTGGGAAACGGTGCCGCCTGGAGTAAATCCTTCGGATGCCTGGGAAATGTTTGATGAGAATGTGGAAGGTTGGGTCCCCATATGGTTTCCTGAAGGCGATCCTAAAAGCGGCATGTCTTATAGTGAATTCGAGCGCGCATACTTTTTCAATCAAAATTTAGAAAGGATATTAAAGGCCATGAACAGTTGGCCCTTATGGGGCTCATCAACCCAAAAAAAGCATGCGGTTGCATTTGCCCTGTTGCAGTTGTTTTGCGAAGGGCGATCTCTTTGTCCAAAGGTTTAAGATTTAATAGTGACTCCTGAAGAAGAAAAAATAATTGAACAATGGGGCCGGAAGCTTAATGATGAAATTCGCCTTGACCTTGTCTTGACCCAAAATAAACAGAGCGAAATGTTTCGGAATTTTTGTGATCGTTTGGCGCGGATTGTCCCTAAAATCAGGGTAAAAATAGAACATGAAGAGGATTTGACTCCACCGGTAATACGGATCAACAATGTAAGGTACCAGGCCATTCCTGTCGGAGAAGAGCTTGAACCTTTTTTGGCTGTATTGGATGAAGGCTGTGATTATGCTGATCAATTACCGTATTCAATTCGAGATCAACTTGAGGAATTAAAAATACATGCACTGCTGAAGATCTACATTACACCTCAGTGCCCTTTCTGTCCGGCAACGGTTAAGCAGCTTCTTTCACTTGCCGCCGCAAATGAATATGTTAAAATCACCATAATCGACGGAACCCTGTTTTCAGAAATGGCGGAATCCGACAATATTCATTCTGCGCCCACAGTTTTACTGGAAGACCAATTCCGCTGGAGCGGCTCGGTCAAAGTCCAAGAACTGGTCGGTATTATGTTAAATCGGGATCCTTCACAGATCAGTACGGCTTCTTTGAAATCCATGTTTGAAGCCGGCGATGCTTTAAAGGTCGCCGAAATGATGCTCGACAATGGAAAGATATTTTCTGCATTGATGGAATTACTGGTCAATGAAAAATGGCCGGTTCGACTTGGAGCTATGGTTACCTTTGAAACCATTGCCACAAAAGACAGAAAACTGGCTGCTTACGCCATACAGTTTTTGTGGAAATCTTTTCCCCATGCTAAAGATACGGTTAAA
>CALANC010000158.1 GCA_937925895.1 uncultured Desulfobacterales bacterium | reverse complement strand
GGTCCTGAGATGAGGGCTTACGGACGCGATATAAATCACCCCGTTTCACAATTCCACCTGATTGGAAAGAACATCTTCGACTTCGCGGTTGAGTCGATCAGCACGTTTATTCAGTATTTCCAGGTCTTTTTCATCCCGGAGCTTTTTGGCTCTTTTTTTAAGGTAATCTCGTAAAGCGTTTTCGATAAATGCCGATCGATTTTGTGGTTTTACAATAATCCGATCAATGGCTTCCAGTATGTCCTTCGAAAGTGTTATTGAAGTCTTAACTTTCATACTACTTTTATACTTCAAAAGGAAGGATATGTCAACAGATATCTTGACTTTTCAATAAATTGTGTAGCCGAATCAGTGTCATCATTAATATTCCAGCACTTAGTGAAAAGTTATTGGGCCTTGGTCTTGGCTTCGTACATGTTCATATCCGCCCGTTTCTGAACGTTTCCTCGGATTCCAACATGTCTTATTAAAGTATTATTTTAGTCTTGAAATTTATACTACTTTTATACTTCAGAAGGAAGGATATGTCAACAGATTTTGTGGCTTTTCAATAAATTGTATGGTTGAATCAATAGGATTATTTCGTGCAGTAGTTTTTTTTGAAAAGTTATCGCCCTTTCATTTTGGTGGTATACATATTCATATCCGCCCGTTTTACGAACGTTTCCTCTCCTTCCCCCAGCGTATATTCAGCAACTCCCACACTTACCGTCATGGATACTTCGGTAGTGGGATTTGGTATAAATTTAAGGGTCTCGACAGCTTTACTAATCCTTTCCCCTACCTTGGCCGCACCTTGTTGATGAGTTTCGGGCAAAATTCCCACAAATTCATCCCCCCCATATCGATAGGCCGAGTCAGGACCCCTCATACAAGACTGAATGGTCTGACCGATCTTTCTGAGAACTTGATCTCCCTCCAGATGTCCGTACTTGTCGTTATAATTTTTGAAATGGTTAATGTCCACAAAAACGAGCGACAAAGGTTTTGCATAACGCTCGGTTCGTTCTATTTCTATTTTCAGTTCGTCAAAGAAATACCTTGAATTAAAAAGGCCGGTCAACTCATCCGTGATGCTAAGTTTTCGAAATTTTTTCTCGCTTTCTAAAAGCGCGTCCTCTGTTTCCCGGCGTTTTATTATTTCAGCCTCCAATTCCTTGATTTGCTTGGCCGAATAAAGCACGAAACCCATGGCGATGAACGCCGGGGCAAAAACGATGAATTCCTTTAAGCCAAAAAATTCAGAATACGCACTGATGAAGCGGTGAAGGTTTTCGTAGGCGTCCAAATAACCCATTATCACGGTACCCAGCAGGGAGAAAAAGATGACCCATAATATATTCCTCACAGATGGGCTTTTGGTGTTAGTGTCGCTCATGTTTATACCTCATTGATAGAAATAGTTATTCTTGGCCATACCTTCTTCGGCTTTAGGCACTTTATAGGCGGTAATATAAATCCCTTCCAGGGAGTAACTCAAAGCAGGGTTATTTAGTGGCCGCTAGTAGGTTTCCTGGTCCTCTAAGGTCTGATACGTCCCTGGCGATCCCTGGTTCCGATATTCGGCTTTCATCCATTCCAATGGCCGGGCGATTGATGAAATTCTGACCTCGTCAATTTTCCCATCCCAGGAATATACATCTTGGTTTGTACTGCCCGGATTATTACCGATGTTTATGATCCAGCTGTTTTCACGAAGATCTCCGGCCTTGGCCACGCTTCCGGCATCCAGGCCGTCCCTGATAATTTGCATTTGTGCGCCGTCATAGGTCATGGCAACAAGATACCATTCATTGGCATCGGGCAGATAGCCATTTGGGGATGAACCAAAGAGCGTCGTCGTGCCGGAGGTATCTTGGATACCGGTCTTTAATCTGAATCGTAGCCGGTTCTCGTTTAAAGTGCCATTGTAGAGGCTCATCATCCATACATGGCTCTGCTCATCTGCAGCGTTCGCCTTTGAAATGACCCGCGGGTCATTTTGAACAAAGTTGTCATCGGATTTTAGCCATGCCTGGATCGTCAACTGGTTCCCTGTAACTTTCCAATCTCCTAAATGTATGTTATCAACACCGTCCGCCGGATAAAAATCCTGAGCGTCTGCCACTGGACCCAACACATCGGTTGACCCGGTATTGATTCCATTATGATTATTCAAAGCGTCCTTAAAATCATCATGCAGGTGGTACACCGCCTCATACCCGTTACTCCAAACCCCTACCGGATTTTCCTGATTTGGAGAGAATGCGTTATAATAATACATATAAATCACCGTAGGATCGGTTGAAGAGAGCAGCGGAATTTTCACCCAGGCAAATAATTCGTTGCCGGCGGAGTCGTATTTTTCAATTTCATGATCGAGCTTGGTGACCCCGCTTGAATCAGTAAACAGGATGTCTTTGCCTTCAGTTTGGGCATTGATGAACAACTCATTTGTAGGATCGGCGACGTTTACCAGATAGGGAAAGTTTGTAAGATCTGTATCGGTTACCGCAGGAAATATGGTAATTTTTTGTCTGTAGAGCCATGCCGGATCATGCCAATTGATCGCCCCGGCGCCCCATTCGATGGCTCGTTTAAGCAGGGTTCGGCCATCGGCATTTAGGGCGTTGACGTCAAAATTAGCACCAGCCGCCCAAGGCAGCTTGACGCGACGCCCAGCGGCTGTACCGCCACCCCACAAGA
>CALANC010000157.1 GCA_937925895.1 uncultured Desulfobacterales bacterium | reverse complement strand
CAACTCTTTTGGAGATGATCCACATATCAATATTCAAGCTCACAAAAATTCCTGTACAACCTAAAATTCAGTGCTGCCAGAGTTATAATCAAAGGATACACACACCATGACCAAAGATAACGCAATAGATTTAAAAAAGCCAGAACCATTTATTGATGACCCAATCACAGACATTTTGCCTAGCGGAGCCAGGAAAACATGATTTTTCACCCAACAGCGCCACAACAGGCAAATCTTTCTCACTAAGCTTGCCTTTTTAATTTTTTGTGGATTTGATATATGTAAAAAGGAAGAGTTAGCTTTGGGCTGTGTGACTGGTAAGAAATGTCAGGTTTTGACAAGTCTGATTTCCATGTGGTAGTCTCAATTTTTCTAATTCCCCTCTAATATATTATGCGAAAATTATTTCAACTCATTTAATAGTTAGGTGTCATAAAAAACATGAGAAGGCCAGTACTCTCTCGATATCAGGTCGATAAAGTGCCTATTATCATTCGACCGCAATTTTACCTTTATGGATACGGTTTGGGACTATTATTATTTTTCCTTCTTTTAATTCTGAGAGTTACCACTAAAGTAAAGATTTCGGGCCGTGAGAAGCTTAGGGAAGATGCAAATCATATCTTCTGTTTGTGGCACAGCTTCGTTCCTTTGGCGTTGATTAGTGCAACACCTCTGATTCCTGCTGTTCTTGATCGTGCCTCTCAGGCATGGATGCAACATCCTGTCTGGTACATGAAACCAATACATGTTCTGTTACGTCTGATGGGCGTCAAAAAAATAATTTTGGGCTCTACAGGGCATTCAGGTCGCGATGCGGCTGAACTACTCGTAGATCATTTGCGACAGGGGTGTTCGACCGTTCTAAATCCTGATGGACCACATGGTCCTGCCTTTGTTCTTAAGAAGGGAATTCTACATTTATCCTTGAAAAGCTGTGTACCAGTTGTTGCTTTGCGATTTTCAGCATCAAGCTTCCGCGAACTAAAAACTTGGGATCGAAAGAAGTTTGTTTACCCATTCGCCACGATAGAAATGAAAATTGGTGAGCCTATTCATGTTACAAACAACAATTTTGAATACGCACATTATTTGATAGAAAGAGAGTTGGGTTGAGATAATCTCTCAATATATCACTTGTTGGCATGGCTCCAATATCGTTGATTCCAACCACATTGATTGTAGATACGGTTATCCCAAAATATAACAGAAAATTCTATGAAAAGGTGGGTTTTAAACCCATTGGAGACACATATTGTAAGTTTCTTGGATATAGGATTAAAGCTTTGAGATTGGCGAAAAAATTGAATAAATAAAACCTGCGATATCTCCAACGTTCATACCGTCAGGTTATTCCGCGATCACTGCTGTAAAAAACAAATCCGGCCATGCTAAAATATCTTGTGTTCCAAAAGTATATCTGAAAAGAACCAACCAGGTGATCAACAAGGGATATAAGGCTCAAAAAAAGATGAACATCAATGATGAAATTTCGATTGGAGAAGATGAATTGTCTTTCACCTTTTCACGTAGCAGCAAACCAGGCGGCCAGAATGTCAATAAAATCAGCAGTCGGGTAACGCTTCTATTTGATGTAGCCAATTCGCCAAGTCTTTCTGAACAGAATAAGCATCAGATTATGACCCGTTTGAAAACGAGGATTAACAAAGAGGGCATGCTGAGGGTTGTTTCCCAGCGTCACCGTCACCAAGCAGCTAATCGGGAAGTTGCGGTTGAACGTTTTATCGAACTGCTAAGAGAAACTCTTAAGCCTGTTAAGGCCAGAAAAAAGACCCGAATCTCGCTTCCTGCCCAAAAGCGCCGGTTAAAGGAAAAAAAGCATCGAAGCAGACTTAAACAGGAACGAACGAAACCTGCTGTTTGGGATGAATAGATTCCTGAGGCCGCTTGCCAGAAGGTGCAAGTATCATCCACCTCCAAAATTTAAAGAGCCAAAAGTTTAGGTGTCGTGTCCCCCCGCTGATTTTTAACTATTCTTTTTCCGTTTTCCGTAATCCAAGGAAGGCATCGATAAATGCCGAATTGTTTTTTACTTCATCGGCGGAGCTTTTCCAGTTCATGATATTGCAAGTATTTTAATCGTGCTTACCTTCTAAATTAGAAAAAAATTGACGCCCTAATTTCGCATGACTCGGGTGTTTCATGGTGATCATGAATGATGAACCGACGACTCTTCATACAAAAAATGTTCTTCAGTTTACAGGCAATGTTACTCATGCGTTTTTCTTGCCCTGAAATACTGTTGGCTGGTTTGGGAAAAATGGATGCCGGAAAACTTCATTATAAGCCTTTAAACGGCAGAAGCCTAAGGGATATATCTCTCGGAAAGGAACATCACAATAATGGCATATACATCAACCCGGTTGGTTTTTCCCGGAAGGGAAGATACCTGCAGCTTCTTAAATGGAAGCTCAGCGAAAATCGATTTCACCCATATCTCAAAGATCAACCCACGAGACGTATTTCCATTGATTGGGAACCTGTCCGGAGTTATCCGGGCGTATCCGTCACGTTTTTGAAACATGCCAGCATTTTGATAAAGGATGTTGACAATTACCTTCTTGTTGATCCCGTGTTTTCTCAATTTTACCGGTTTATCGAAGATTTTTCGCCACTCATTGCAAATCCGCGGCAGATTCCTGCTCCGGATCACGTCTTGATCACCCATGGGCATTATGACCATCTGGACAAATCCTCTTTGGCCGGCCTGGAGAAGAATACTCATGTGATCAGCCCCCTGGGTTACGACAACGTGTTCCAGGATTTAGGTATGATGAATCGAACCCGGCTTGACTGGTACGAAACCTATGGCAGCAAGGATCGTTTGATAACATTTTTGCCGAGTAATCATTGGACCATGCGAAATCCGTTTCGAGGTCCCAACCGATCCCTTTGGGGTGGATACATGATTGAAACAGCCGCCGGTTACACCATTTACGTAATGGGCGATTCAGGATATTTCGACGGCTTCGATGAAATTGGACGGGATTTCGACATCGATCTTGCCATAATCAATCTTGGCGCTTACGAACCCCGCTGGTTCATGGCACCCAGCCATATTAATCCCCGGGAAGCCGTTCAGGCCTTTAAAGAACTCAATGCCAAACGTCTGATGATTGCACATTGGGGAACTTTTCGCCTGGGTGATGAACCGGTGCATTTCCCTCCTATGGATATGAAAAGAGAGTTAGAGAAGGAAGGACTGCTCGATCGCCTCATCGACATCCGTCATGGTGAGACCTATTTTGTCAACTGAACCCGCTTAAACACCTCGAGACTTTTGCAAAACGCCCTCTTTGGCCTGAAACCCCACCCAAATTCTTCCAAGCAAAATTAAACGTCTATTCCCCGCTCGGAAAAATCTATGGTCAAATGTGAAATGATGTAGTAAAGGCTAAAGCCAGAGTTTTATGGGAGCCAACACGAATGCAGGTATTAAACACCCAGGTGTTAATCATCGGAGGAGGTGCCACAGGAACAGGAATTGCCCGTGATCTTGCCCTTCGAGGCATTCAATGCATCCTGGTGGAACAAGATGACATCAACGCCGGGGCTTCAGGAGCCAATCACGGACTTTTGCACAGCGGTGCTCGATACGTCTCCTCCGATCCGGACAGTGCCAAAGAATGCCGGGAAGAGGCCGTGCTTCTGAAACGACTGGCCGCCAATTGCATTGAAGATATCGGCGGTCTCTTTGTTGCAGTAGAAGGAGACGATGAGAATTATGTCGCGGATTTTTCCCATCTTTGTGCCCGATGCAATATTCCGGTGTTACCTTTGGGCGTGAACGAAGCACGTGAACTTGAACCCACTCTTTCGGAAAAACTCATTGCCGCCTATCTGGTAGAAGATGCATCCATCGATCCTTTCAAGCTTTCCATGGAAAATATATCCCAGGCGCAGGATCTGGGATGTCAGTTGCTTTGCTATAATAAAGTCATCGGATTTGATAAACAGCATAAGAGAATTCGTACGACACGGCTACAAAACAAATTGACCGGAGAAAAATTTATTATAGAAGCAGAGCAAGTGATCAATGCCACAGGTGCCTGGGCTGCAAAAGTCGCGGGTTTGGCCGGAATCACCATCCATATTCTTTATTCCCAAGGGAGCCTTCTGATTACCCACAGTAGGCTTACCGAACGCATCGTCAATCGCTTGCGACCTTCTTCAAACGCAGATATTCTCGTGCCGGGCGGTACAGTTTCGATTCTGGGCACAACATCCATACGAATAGACGATCCTGACGACGTGTATCCCACCGTTGAAGAAGTGGATTCCATCGTAAATGAAGCGGCGGCGATGATCCCCGCCTTGGAAACAATCCGTTATATTCGCGCTTTTGCTGGCGTCAGGCCACTCGTCAGTTCACAATCATCAGGAGACGACCGCAGTGTCAGCAGAGGGTTTGCCCTCCTGGACCACTCTGAAGAAGGACTCGAAAACTTTATCACCATCAGTGGTGGTAAGCTTACAACTTACCGTCTAATGGCGGAAAAGACGTCGGATTTAATCAGTATTCGCTTGGGTGTATCCGCTCCCTGTCTGACAAGGACCGAACCGCTTCCCGAAAGCCCTTCGGTGCAGTGGTCCGAACCGGCACTGGCACCCAAATTGTGGTTAAAGCACCATGAACCGGAAGATATTTTGCTTTGTGAATGTGAGATGGTGCCCAAGAGTACGGTGGATGCCATTATGGATTCCATCCGCAAACAACACGGTCAACCGACCCTCCAAGCTATCGGATTGCGAAGCAGAATTGGAAAAGGTCCCTGTCAAGGCACCTTTTGCGGGCCAAGAACAACAACGTATATGTACGATAAGGGGGAACTGCCTTTAGACCGGTGTCTGCCGGGGCTCAGGGAATTTTTAAGAAAACGATGGAAAGGACAACATCCGATTCTATGGGATCGGCAGCTCATTCAAGCTGAAATTCTGGAAGCCATGCACTGTGGATTATTCGGTCTTGAACTAGGTGCATGAAAATTGATGAGAATCTTTTCGATAAGTAATTAAAGGGAGTTTAACAAGTATCATAGAAAAATACATTTTATCAAAATGATCGATTCAGATGTCATAACCTGTGATTTGACTGTCATTGGTGCCGGTATGGCCGGTATGGCAGCCGCGGTCTTTGCAGCGGATACGGGTCTTTCAATCGTTCAGATCGGGGGCGATAGTGAGATCGGTTTTGCCAGCGGTTTATTCGATTTGTTGGGAATATATCCTGTAAACGACAGGCGCCAATGGAACGATCCCTGGGCAGGGATTGAAAGTCTTATCAGGGACCATTCTCAGCACCCGTATGCCCGGTTAAAAACCGAAGATATCCAAACCGCTTTCCAAATACTCCTTTCTTTTTTAGGAGATGGGGGGCTACCCTACTCCAGGCATTTAAACCGAAACGTCACCATTATGACCCCGATGGGAACCCTCAAAACAACCTATTGTGTACCTCAAACCATGTGGTCAGGCGTAGAGGCTCTGGATAAAAAACCTTCGTGTCTATTTCTAGATATAAAAGGCTTGAAAGGTTTCAGTGCCCGATTACTTGCGGCTAGACTTCATGATAACTGGCCCAAATTGCGTACCGCCCGGATCTCTTTTCCAGGAACAGGCGCTTGGGGTGAAGTTCATCCTGAGCATTTGGCAAACGCCTTGATAATAAAACAGAACCGTAAAAAACTCGCTAAAAAGATACTGCCACATGTCAAAGATGCACGAATTGTGGGTCTCCCTGCGGTTTTGGGATTGTATCAAGCCCAAAAAGTGGTTGCACATTTAACCGAACTGATCGGTGTGCCTGTGTTTGAAATACCGACCATGCCGCCGTCAATTCCCGGTCTGCGTCTTAAGGAGGTTTTTGAGCGGGGCCTTCGAGAGAAACGACCTCATTATTTTACTAAAAAACGGGTTCTGGAGATCAGCCAACGATCTGGCGACATGTTTGAAGTCAATATTGGCAATCAAACGAAGGGACGGACGATTTTATCCAAGGGTGTGATTCTGGCAACCGGTCGATTTATCGGCGGCGGACTGCATGCCGATCGCCGACGCATTCGCGAAACAATTTTGGACCTTCCGGTTCATCAACCCGGAAGCAGAAACAAATGGCATAGAGAAGATTTCCTGGACCCCAGGGGCCATCTCGTCAACCAGGCAGGATTGGAAATTGATGATGCCTTTCGTCCCCTTGATAAAAACGGCCGGCCGGCCTTCTCTTCCCTTTTTGCCGCGGGTTCCATCTTGGCGCATCAGGATTGGAAACGCACCAAAAGTGGAGTCGGGATTGCCGTTGCCACGGCATTTGGGGCGGTCAAGTCCTTTGTTCATTTATGCAGGTGAAATATGAATGAATTAGAACCTCGGTTTTCGAAATCGGATACCTTATACCCGGATTACCGATTGGCGGGAGAATTGGAAGCCTTCGGACCGTTTAATACCCAAGCATGTTTTCAATGCTGCAAGTGTACCAACGGCTGCCCGGTCACATTTGCCATGGATCTTTATCCTGACCAAGTAATCCGCTTGGTTCTTATTGGTCAACGGAAGGCGGTATTAAGTTGTCATACAATTTGGGTCTGTTCGGCCTGTAAAACATGTACCACACGCTGTCCAAACGAGGTCAAAATCACCGAACTCATGGATTGTCTCAAAGAACTAGCGATTCAAGACGGGGTCCCCTGTCCCCAACCACAGATATTAACCCTGCATGAAACATTTTTGGACAATATAAAGAAACGGGGCCGTTTGTTCGAAGTTTCGTTTCTACCGAGTTATCTGCTTCGAAGCGGAGAATTTACCCGCAAATGGCGCCAAGGACGGTGGCAAGCGGACGCCAAATTGGGATTGCAGATGATTAGAAAGGGCAAATTTTCTCCTTTTCCGAAAAGAATCAGAGGTACCCAAGACGTTCGTAGGATTCTTTCACCATCCAGGCGGGAAAAAAATTCATCATGAAGGCTACCTATTATCCAGGCTGTTTTTTGCAAGGAACAGCAAAAGAATATGCCGAATCGATTCTGGAAATCTGCAAGCATTTAAACATTCAATTGGAAGAAGTTCCGGATTGGAACTGTTGCGGAGCAACAGCGGCCCACAGCATTGATCACCGGGCCAGCATAGAGCTGGCAGGGCGGAATCTAAACCTGGCGGCTGAACTGCCTCACGCCGACATGCTCGTCCCCTGCCCCATGTGTTTCAACCGTTTGAAAACCGCATCCTTCGCACTTCAGGGAGAGCAAAAAGAACGCTACCATATAGGTTTAAGCGACTCCATACCGGCAATCTGGGACCTCGCCAACTTCTTTGCCACTGAAGACATGCTTCAATTGATGGCCAAACAGGTCAAAAAACCCCTGGATGGCTTAAAGGTCGTCTGTTATTACGGCTGCATGGCCTATCGACCGCAGAAGATTACGGAAGCCACAGACGTTGAAAATCCTCTCAGCATGGATCGCATCATCGAACGTTTGGGGGGAACAGCCCTTTCCTGGCCGTATAAGACGGACTGTTGCGGCGCCGGCCAGGTGTTGTCCAGACAGGACATGGTCTCACGATTGGTGGGGAAACTTTATGATATGGCCCAACGTGTTGGAGCTCAGGCCGTTGTGGTCTCCTGTCAGATGTGCCAGGCCAATCTGGACATGTATCAAACAAGTATTGGGGTTGATTGGGGGAAACAATTTTCCCTGCCGATCTACTTTTTTTCTGAGCTGATGGGCCTGGCGATGGATGTCAAGGGAGTGAGGAAATGGCTCGCGCGACATATTACAAATTCCCTTTCACTTCTGAACCAATTGGGGTTGTAAAATAACACCGATGAACCCATATCAAAACACGGCAAAAAAGATTGGTTCCGTAACCGTAATTGGTGGCGGAATTGCAGGAGTCCAGGCAGCCCTTGATGTGGCGGAGTCCGGATTTAAGGTCCACGTTGTGGAAGAAAAACCGAGCATCGGCGGGGTAATGGCTCAGCTCGACAAGACGTTTCCCACCAACGATTGTTCCGCTTGTATGATGGGACCGAAACTGGCGGAGCTGGTCAATCATCCCCATATTGAAATCCTCGCTTATACCGATCTCCTGCAAATAGAAGGTGACCCCGGAGATTTTACCGTGACACTCAAAAAGAAAGCCCGCGCGGTGGACCCGGAAAGGTGTGTGGGGTGCGGCATTTGTGCCGAAAAGTGTCCCGTGGACGTATCGGATGCCTTCAATTTAAATTTAAACAAGCGCAAAGCGGTCTATCTTCCTTATCCACAGGCCGTCCCCCTTGTTTACACCATTGATAAGAGGTACTGTCGTCATTTTACCAAGGGGAAATGCCGCATATGTGAACAATTTTGTGAACACAACGCTATTATTTTCGATCAAGAAGACGAGATTATTCAGCTGGAAACCGGAGCCGTGATTTTGGCCGGGGGATTTGAGCCCTTTGATGCCGGCTCAAAGGGGGAATACGGTTATGGACGCTGGCCCAATGTGATCACCAGCCTGGAATACGA
>CALANC010000156.1 GCA_937925895.1 uncultured Desulfobacterales bacterium | reverse complement strand
TCAATAACCAATGTGTATACCACATTTAGTATTGAAGTGATCCATGGCTTCATGTGGAGAATTAAAAACAAGCCAATCTTTCCTAATTATCGTTCCGTCTCGTTTTCGGATTCGTAAGATTTCAGTATTACCATGGTATTCAAAAACATCCTTATAGGTAGAGTAAAATTCATATTTTTTCATTATATTCCTCCTTTGATAGAAACAAAGCAACGGAGCTTTGTTAAATATGAAAAACACGCCTTTTTATTAAAACACTGATAGGCTATAAATGCTAATTTAATTTAATTATGTTAAATTTAATATAATACCAAAAAGTGATATGTCAATAAAGGACATGCCTTGTGTTCGTAGGGAAAAATCCTAAACGTCTAGCAACCAATACCAAGGGATAGTCGAATCCTGATGAAGGGGTTTGGGGTCGGCACCTAAATTGTCGATCAATAAAGGTTTCTAACCGAATTAGATTTGAGGTGTCTTACCAATATCGACAGAACCTACAGCAACAATTGATTTGCAGATATCATATAAACAAAAACGCACCTTTATTGTTGGAATTTAAGAGGTCTTTAAGAAAATAGTTCAGCTGGACTGTTAAAACGAATCGCAATACCTTCTGAAGTTGAGCGCGCCAAAGTGCCTGTACAATTTTCCAACTGCTTCAATTCCTTCAGTTCTATTTTGCTTTCATCCGAGTTGAAAGAGCTTAGAATAAACCGCGTATCATCTGGAATAAAAGCGGCCTCCTTTGTAAAAATGAATGCGCCGGTGGCAGAAATGTCTCTGGTTTCAACATTAAGGACCCTTAATCTGCTTGTCGTTATGGCCTCCAGTATTACAGGAAGTTTAGCCGGAAACCTTTTATATTGACGTTGTTCTTCCATTGATAATTCCTTTTTGGTTAAAGTTTACAAAAAATCCTTAATCAATTGTTTCAAAGCATCACTTGGTTCGGTTAAGCCATCACTCTTGACGCGCTTGGTTCATCCGAACCTGTCACGCTTTCTAATTTGTTCTTCTCTTAAATCAAATATACCAGCGCATTTTATGTGATGGCCTTCCCTTTATTTTCAAGTCGCAGAATTCACAAACGCTCATCTTGCTTGTCGATGATGGACAGGCCAACCAGAGAAAGCCCCATAAAATGATCATGACAATTTTTTGAGGAGATCTGGGTTTTCAAAAGTTTGGAGGGTTTTGATAACCCCGGCGTTTTTTATTTCACGTCAATTATATCACCATCTTTCAGTTCTTTGAGTACTGAAGAATCTTCTTTTGGCAGAATACATAACCCGTTTAAAGGAATGTGTCTTAACTTAAATAGGCAAGTCGGCCCCATATCATTTAAAAAGAACTGTACGCTGTAGAACTTGTCTAAAATGGTTCTTGATTTAGAATTTCTTCCTGCTGATCGGTTAAAGATAGTCTTTTCTTTCATGGTTTCATCCTAACTGAAAAATATGATACCCGATAGTAAATCGTTACGGATACTTTTTTAAAAATCTACCCAACCAGATGGGTAAAACATGAGATTTATCATTTTCATAAATTAGCAAGTTTATCATGTCAAGTATAATTATATATAATTTATATATAATTTTGTCGAATTAGAATATATAGTGGCCTAATTAAATAAATTACTATATATGGCATACCTAAAAATCAAGATTTTGGGTAACATCGAATAGTTATATTACAAATCCAATTTAAGTACCCCTAACGAATTGATAATCAAAATATATGTTTTATCTCAAAAGGTGAATTTTGAATTGATTGAAATGGGGTGAGAAATGGATGTTAATGATCTTTTGTGGTGCGGAGCTATAATCAAAAATGAGCAATGTCGTGTCTAATTCCCAAATACTTGCAAATTGAAGATTCCCAACCGAAATCAAAAAAGGCAAACCCTCTTAAAAGGATTTGCCCTTTTGAAAAAATGATATCACCCAATTTTCAACGCTCGGATATTTACGTTTTTATAGCCCACCAGCTGGGGAGTAGTTTTCTAACAATAAAATATATTGAAATTTCTAACTTGGTTGAAAGCAAAAATATATAAATCCGAATATGTTATTTCTCTAATTCAGCTTTTACAGCCAAACCAATTTTTCCCAAAGTATATGGTTTCTTTACATATAATCCGGCGCCAAGTCTTTGAACCTCTTTTACTCGGTCTGTTTCAGAAAACCCACTTGCGATAATAGCTTTTTGCCGTGGATGCAATTCCAGAATTTTCTTGTATGTGTCATGGCCGTCTATGCCTGGATCCATAATCATATCGAGTACGATTAAATCTACGCTGTGGTCTTTTAAATATTCAATTGCTTCTTCACCACTTGAAACCGTATGGGCTGAGTAACCCAATGTGGTCAACATGGCAAATGCTATCTCTCTTTGCTCCTTTATATCATCTACCACTAAAATTAACTCCCCCTGACCCATGTAATCTTCAGTAGGCAACAAGTCTTTCTCTTTAGATATTTCTCGTTGAGTTGCAGGAAAATAGAGCGTGAATGTGCTCCCTTTTCCTTCTGTGCTTTGAACATCGATATATCCATTGTGGTCTTTTACTGTACCCCTTACAACTGTCATGCCTAATCCCGTCCCGCTTCTTCCCATTACCTTTTTCGTATAAAAAGGCTCAAATATCCTTTCCATCTCCTGCGGTGAAATACCTATTCCAGTATCAGAAACTGCAAGGGTAATATATTCACCTTCCTCTATACTGTCATAACCGTTTATGGGTCTGTCGATGTATCTGTTTTCTGCGGATATAAAAATCTTCCCCCCATCGGGCATAGCCTCTGCTGCATTGGAGACTAAATTCATAACAGTTTTGGATAGATGAATAGAAGAGCCCGAGATGTTTAAGAGATCAGAATCAATATTGGTCTCTATTTCAACCCCGGGATGGAAGAATTTCAACTTTTCATGCTCTGGGCTTTTCAAATGTTCAGTAATAATATCATTTAAGTTTACAACCTCTTTAGTAACAACCCCTCTTCTTGTCAGAGTCAACAGATCCTGCACAATAGCCGCAGCTTTTCTCCCTGAGTCTCGAATGGTTAAGATAGGCTTTATTAAAGGACTGTCTTCAGGAAGATCCATTAATAGCAGTTCAGGATAACTTACAATACCGGAAAGGACATTGTTAAGATCATGAGCTACGCCTCCCGCAATGGTGCCAATATCCTCCATTCTTTGGGCTTGCTGGAGTTGGGTTTGAAGTTTATCTTTTTCTTCTTCCACTTGCTTACGCTCGGTAATATCAAGTCCAAGGGATATAGCCCCCATTATATTCCCATCATGGTCATGGAGTGGCGAGTTGTTCCATTCACAGGTGATTATTTTCCCGTCCTTGGTAAGATTATCATTAATAGAGTGACTCTGAAGCTCACCTTTTAGGAGGATGTTCACAACGTCTGTAACTTGTGGTCGATCCTTCTCGGGAATAAGAAAATCAAAGAAATTATTACCAATAACCTCTTCCTTGCTCCAACCAAAAAGTACTTCTGCTTTCTTATTCCAATCGGTAACACGGGTATTTATATCCCAAACTACGAAAGCTAAAGGTGCGGTGTCATATACATTCCGGAAGCGCTGTTCGCTCTTCCGAAGCTCATCTTCTGCTTGTTTGCGTTTGGAGATGTCACGCATAACGCATTGAATACTTAATACTCTATTTTTTCTAATAAGCGGTTTACCAGTAACCTCAACGTAAAAAGGCTCTTTGTTCTTGGGCTTAAAAAGAAATTCAATAGATGCTGATTTTTTATGAATAGAAATTTCCTCGATTAAATTTAGAGCGATTAATAGTTCAGTTTTTTTGGCAAAATACTTGGCAATATTATTCCCGACCTCTTCCTTTGGATCATAGCCTCCAAATTTTTCTACTGCAGGGCTGACATAGCTGAGATTTCCATCCAAGGTTATGGTCAGCACTACATCAGATAATCCTTCAGTAAGATGTTTAAATTTCTCCTCGCTTTCCCTTAGTGCCTCTTCCATTCTTTTACGCTCGGTAATGTCATGAATTATCGAATATAGAAGTTGCTGGCCTTGTAATTGAATAGGACCACTGTACACTTCAACATCACGGATATCTCCGTTAGCCAGACGGTGCTGGAAATAAAAGTGTCGCCGATGTTCCTTCTTCGCTCGTTCCATTTCCTGAAACACTTGCTCCTCTGTGAGCGTATTAATATTTGTAATCTTTTTACAGGTAAGCTCTTTATGACTCCAACCATAATAGGAGATAGCGGCTGGGTTGGCATCTACAATATCTGCATTCTCCGGATCAATTAGGAGCATCACGGAATGATTGTTCTTGAAAAGGCTTTTGTAACGTTCCTCACTCTCGCGTAGTTCTTCTTCCGCCCGCTTGCGCTCGGTGGTATCCCTGGCCACGGCCACTCTAACGTTACGTCCACCATACATCATATGTCTGGCTCGTATTTCGATAGGAAATGTTGATGAATCCTTTCTCAATCCTAGCACTTCGTATGGTCCTTCAAATTCGGAAGCAATATAATTTCGAACAGTATCCCGATGGTCGGATGAGATCAGTTCCATTGCATCTTTGCCAGGCAATTCATCAAGATTGTATCCGAACATTTCAGCAAATCTACTATTAGCATCAAGGACTTTTCCTTTACCATGAACCAGTATTCCCTCAAAACTGGCTTCTGCAAGTATGCTGTAACGCTTTTCGCTTTCCAGGAGTTTTCTCTCAGTCTTCTTAAATTCAGCTGATTCTTTTTCGAGCTCATTAACCCTTTGTTCCAAGTCGTCATAAGTTGGTTTATCCACCATTAGAACGTCCTCCGGCTTTTTAAAAAAGCCTTATGCATTTTTGTACAGATTTAATACGCCTTATGATCCTCCACGTCATAGATTATTTACCCGTGTCTTTAACTGTAATTTATGTCGATTAGGCCTATTCAGCCAGTATTTTGATCAATTTACGTTGAAGGTCGAATATTCAGCACAGAATTGAGAGAATCTTCAAGAGATGGTGTTAAGCGGTGTTAGAATATTCTATGCCTAAATAAAGTTAACATGAAGGGGGCTGGGGGTGCAAATGTTTTAATGATGTCTGTTCAGAATTGCTTCATTAGACCTTCAATTGCCGAAAAGTGAAAATTTATGATCGTAATCAATTTGGCATCTTACTAAAAACACAAGCTGAATCCGATTCTTGATATTTACATACCATAAAAACCGAAAGGGCAAATCCTCAAAAATAGATTTGTCCATATTGAAAAAACGATGTTACAAATATTTTAGGCCTGATATCTACGGAATTAGCAAATACATGCAACCGACATTAAAAAAAGCAAGGCCGTTACTGACCCTGCTTACACCATAATCAACATGAAGGTAAATTAATCTACATTAGTGCATCTGACAAAGTTTTTAAATTTTCAATCTGGCATTCCTTGTCAAATTGAATCGCAATACCCCGAGGGGTGGAACGTACCATGCTTCCTTCACAGTCCTTCAAACCCTTTATGTTATTAAATTTATCAAGGTTGTTAACTGGTAGGGTAAAATCCAGAATAAGCCGTGTTCCTTCAGGAAATGATGTTAGTGTTGGAATGAATGTTCCAGAAGCAGATATATCTCTGGTAACAAGATCTAACGCCTCTGTTCTGTCTAATGTAAGGGTTTCCATTCTAACAGGGAGTGAAATAGTAAATCTTATATATTGACGTCTCTCTTTCATTGATAACACCTTTCAGTACTGATAAATATCCTTTTTAAAGTATGGAACTGGACTACTAAGCTTCTAACAGAAATGTGATTAATGAAAAAATAGACAGGCTGGAGCAAATTGAGAATGAGATTAGATCAGAACAAGAAGCTCTACAAGATAAAATATGATAGGGATGTGAGAATGTCAAATAAAAATGAATGACTCTGAAAAAGAGTTGCTGCCCAAGTTTTCCCGTGATAAATTTAAGCTTCTAATGAAACACAAACCAATAGTTGATGATGATGCCATAGGTTTTTTATCTGCTTCTGAAGTGACGCTGATTGAACTTGTACGGGATAATTAATGGATTGTAAAATTATGGGATTCAGGAATCGGGCGTCTTAAAATTGGTTGTAAGTATTTGAGGGGTCGGGGAGTTTATCCCAAGACCTGTTCTTTGATATTCCAAGTTGATTTTCCCTTTTTGTACGCTTCGAGCTGATGCATCTGGATAGTCAAACCCATTGCTGCAAATAGCCAGCGGTTATTGCTGTCACCTCGCATCCAGCAATGGTCTATATCGAAGATGTCTTTAAC
>CALANC010000155.1 GCA_937925895.1 uncultured Desulfobacterales bacterium | reverse complement strand
GTATGAAGCGATGAATTGCTCTTTTAAAAAGTGCCATTCCTTCGAATCTGTTTTCAGCTTGAAAGAATGACGCAAAAAATTCTCTTCGGAAGTGTTCTCATCGAGACGCCGGATGAGGTAGGCAATAGCGTTGATGAATTGGTCTTTTGTAGCAACCGGAGCATAGAGCAAAATATCACTCATGGTTTCCTGGATAGCTCGACGAACATGATCTGCCATTCCCTCAAGCATTTCAAAGGAAAAATATCGGGTGACATCATGGTGCCTGGCGAGCTGGTATGCATAGGCCAGTTCGAATAGATTGTGTGAGGCGATCCCTAAGTGAACGGCTTCGATATTTTCAGGCGCCATTCCAAAGGTGACCATCCGTTTAAAGTTCGCATCAACATCGAGTTTGTTGTCATATGGTACCAGAGGCCAGTTGTTTAGCGCGGATTCTATTTGCTCCATCTCCATATTTGCTCCCTTAACTATACGGATTCGAATTGGACTGCCCCCTTTTTCCAATCTTTTTTTGGCCCATTCCGTTAGCTCTTTCTGGATGTTAAAAGAATCCGGAAGATATGCCTGTAATGCAATCCCTGCCGAAAAATTCTTAAAGGCGTCTTGATCCAGTGTGTGCATAAACAACTTAACTGTTATTTCCAGATCCCGGTACTCTTCCATATCGAGATTGACTGATTTGGGAACCGCTTTACCACTTTTTTGAACATAGAAATTGTCTCTGGCGACCGCAAAAATTTTAGAAAGGCGTGACGTTAAAATATTTAGGGTATGTTCAAATGCCAGTGCCTGGATCTGAGAATAGATGGTGGAAATCTTTATTGAGATACATTCAATTTCGGGGTTTTTTAAATCGTCCATGTACATATCCAGGCGGCGGAGGGCTTCACTTTCCCCAAGAACAGCCTCTCCCAGATGATTTATATTCATCCGTACACCTTGTTTTTTTCGTTTCCTCAAATGTTCAAGCAAGATCGGCTGCTCCCCGGGAATAACCGCACGGCTGCTGTCATGGCGCATTTTGTCAATCATTTTAGGGACAGAAACACTGGGAATATAACGACCCAGGCCCATAAACATCTGTATAAGGAGTTTGTCCACCGATGAAAAAAAATCCGGCACACCATGTGTTCTCAGTAGGCTGTTAATCTGATCTGCGACACGACTGGTATTATGAGATCGAAAACTCTGATCAATCATTTTCGTCAGAATGATTTTATCCGTAGGGCGAGTCAACAGACGGGCCATCTGTTCGGCAATATCTTTTTCTTCCGAGGTCGACAATTCGTTTGCCCTTTTTTGCCAGACCTCGGCCAGAGAAACCGCTTCTTTCACAATCTCATCTAAGTTTTGTTTGCTCATGACAATTTTCCTCCTGATTGACACAAGCTATCGTCCCATCTGAACGAAACGCTCAATTGGAAGGTGTCAATTGTATAATCCTAGCTTCCGAATAAATGTTTTTGCCAATAAGAATATAACTCATGATCTTGACAAATGGAAGACGATCTTATTATGGGTTATTTAAAAACTTTTAAAATAACGTTCCGTTTGAGGGCAGAGAACTTTACATTCATGGTTGGGAGATCAGATTCAATGGCTGACATTTATAAATTCCTCGATGAACACCGGATAAAGTACGAACGCCATGAACACCCCCCGGTTTACACGGTAGAGGACGTCCACCGCCTCGTCCCCCCGCTTCCGGCAGCGAAGACAAAAAATCTTTTTTTTCGTAACAACAAAGGGGATCGGCATTTTATTATTATTGTAGCGGGTGATAAACGGGTCGACATGAAAGCATTACCGAAACGCATCAAAAGCAGCAGATTGCGTTTTGGTTCTCCTAATCGGTTGAAAAAATATCTTGGTGTCGATCCAGGATCAGTGTCTTTACTTGCTGTAATCAATGATACACAAAAGGCCGTTGAAGTGATTATCGACAGGGGGTTGTGGAAGTCAAAAACCTTCCAGTTTCACCCCCTTGTAAATACAACCACCTTGGTTATTAAACGGGACGATCTAAAGCGTTTTTTGCACCATACAGGGCACGAGATGCAAATTTTAGATGTCCCGGGTCAAAAATAGACTACTTGGATGTGCGGGCAATACATTTGATTTCCACCAGGGCATCTTTTGGCAAGGCGCTGACCTCTACTACGGCCCTTGCCGGCCGATGGTCGGAAAAATATTCGGCATAGATCTCATTGAATCTTGAAAAATTTCCGATGTCGGTCAGAAAGACATCGACTGCCACCACTTGATCAAAATCGCTCCCTCCTTCCACCAGGATCTGCCGGAGGTTCTTCAAAACCTGTTGTGTCTGGCTGACAAAATCAGAGCTGATTAATTCTCCGGTTTCGGGAAATATCCCAATTTGGCCACTCACAAAAATCAAGGGCGCAGACAAGACGGCCTGGGAATAGGGCCCAATAGCTTCGGGTGCTTGATCGGTATGAATCACCTTCAACGTCATGATATCCTCCATGTTTAATCAAATGCTTAAGTTATTATTTATTACCTAAATTTTGTCCGACCCGGAGGTTTACATAGGAAATGAAGTCGTAGTACCCTACTTCGAACCCTCAATAACGCAGCATATGGGAACCTTCGGGTCGTATATTTACCAGTCATAAAGAATTTCCCAATGATCCAGAAAGGAAGGATCCTTTTGGCTGTAGAAAAACGATATGGTTCTTCCTTTGCCCCGTTCATTGCCTTCCTCTTCCCTCCAATAACGCAAATAAATTGCTGGAAATATATCGTGCGAACCCTCCGATGTTTCTGCAGTTGAAGGCTCTTCCAACCACACTTCTTTCTGCTCGATCACCTTCCATATTCTGCCCGAGTGTTTGCTTCTCACCCGCTCTCCCACATGGGGAAGTGAAAGTGTTTCCCGTAGCTCTTTGAACCGATACATGGAGCGTTCTCCATGATCCAGAATTCTTTCGCCAAAAATCATAATACCGATCGCTCCTATAGGCGCGGTTAAGAGAATTGACAAAACCGCCACGGCAAGAATCACTTCTCCGGAGGCTACACCGGCGGCAAGCGGGACCGCGCCGATAGCTGCCTGTACCGTTGCTTTGGGAATATAGGCGACCACACAAAAGAGCTTTTCCTTCCAATCAAAAGGGGTACCGAAAAGCGACACATACGTTCCGACACTTCTGAATACGAGTCCGACAAAGATAACCACAGCACCTGCGACACCTGCTTCCCATGCGACATGGATGTTGACCTGAGCTCCTACAAGCACAAAAAGCAGAAGCTCTGCAAATACCCACAGTTTTTTCAGTTTCTGTGAAATAACATGAGCGATGGGCTCGGATTTTTCCAAAATAATAAAGCCTAAGGCCATAACACTTAAGAGGCTTGCTATGGGGATATGTTCTTCGCAAACCGACTCCAGCCATGTAAGGATTATGGCAGTGCCCATAACAATTATGGTTCGCTTGGGTGGACGCCAGTCATATTTTGTAAAAAGTTGATACAGGAAATAACCAGGAATAAGCCCGACAATAATTCCAAAAAAAATTGATATGGGAATCGCACTCAACTTTATTAAAATATGGGACTGATCTCCACCGTACATGCCTAAAAACACGGTAAAAAGTACAATTACAAAAACATCATCCAACGAAGATGCCCCGAGAATCATGGTGGGGATCCCCTTCTTAGACCCACGGCCCTTATCCATAAAATCTATCATCAAAGGCACCACAACGGCAGGAGACACGGCCGCCAGTATAGAACCAAGAATTGCTGCTTCAAGATAAGTCATATGCAGCAATTTCGGTGCCACCAGCATGACGCCCCCGATTTCAAAAATAGCAGGAACCATACTCATAATTACCGCGGCTCGTCCAACCCTTTTTAAAGCATCACGCCGGAGCTCAAATCCGGCCCGCAACAGGATCACAATCAGCGCTATTTTTCTGAAATCATAAGAAACCTTCATCATTTCCGGCAACATAAGGTTCGACACATAAGGACCTACCAGAACGCCAACGATTAGCATACCGATAAGACCCGGCAACTTAATACGTCTAAACAGGTAATCGCCCATTAAGCCAAATAGAATGATGATTGCCAAACTGTAAGCCATTGTTGCCCTCTTTTTTTTAACTAACCTAAATTAATCCTCAAAAAAATGTTCTGATGGTGTCGTGTATCCCCATACTATTAATAAGCCGCCGGACGATTTAGTGAATCTAAATTATCCGGCGGCTGAAACGGAACGTTATTTTGAGAATTGGGGGTTAAAGGGTGGATCGAACACACATTATCATCCAATAAATTTATAGAAAATCCGGTTAGTTCTGTCAAACAGTTTTTCCTTAAACGGAAACGGTCAAAAACCGATAATGCCATGTATGACTTAGAAGAATAAGGAATCGCCCCACATGGAATGATCTCCTGGTCATCAGGATATTTTCCCTAAACCATAGACCAGCCAGGTTTTGACTTTCCAGTTTTACAATAGTATAGAATGATGAATTAAGGATAAAATTGAACAGACAAATATCTTCTTTCGAAAAGGTTGTTATGAAAAAAATATTGGTGATACCCGGTTTACTTTTGGCCATTCTGTTGTTTGCCTGTGCAGGGAGCAACTCTGCAAAAAAACCCCCCGAACCTTCGGATGCGGGTATAAAAGAAATCACCCGGGGAATAACAAGATATAACAAAGGATGTTACAAGGATTCCCTGGCATATTTTTTCAGAGCTCACGAACTTTTCACAGCTTCGGATCAATTAAGCGGTGTCGCCATGAGTCTGAATAATATCGGCAACGTCTACAGAACTACAGGGGACTTAGAAAGCGCTGTACTTTTTTTTGATGAATCTTTAGCCATATATCACAGCTATGGTGACAAAAAAGGCGTTATACAAGTACTGTCTAATAAAGCAGCCGCGCTGATTGACAGCGGGATGCTCGAGGAAGCAGCAGAATCCTTAAGACTCGCGGAAAATATTTCAGAAAAAGAGAAAATAGTTTTTGCCCCACTTTTGAATATTAGGGGCATTCTTTTGATCAAAAAAAAGGAATACGCACAGGCTGAGGATACACTCCAAAAAGCTGTCGCCACCGTGCAGCCGAATAACTTATCAGAGCTTGCAAACGTAAATTTTGCCATGGGCAACCTCATGCTGGAGACAAAACAATACGAAAAGGCCGTAAACTTTTTTAAAGCAGCTCTGGAAGCAGATCGCCTGGCAGAATTCTCAAAAGGAATCGCAGATGATTTAGCCGCCATCGGATCCGCTTATTTGCTTCAGGGAAAAAATGAACCGGCAGTGAATTATCTCAAAAGAAGCATTAAGATTTATGCCCTTAATCGAAATCACAAAAAAGTAAGTAAGATAATGAGACAACTGGAAACGGTTTCGAAAAATACAGACCTTAACATAAGCGTAACAAAACATTTCGTGAAAAGATGGCTCGAAGGAAAGACTTATGAAAACCCCTGCAAATAAGACCTGTCAAAATAGCTCCATACTTCAGTCAGTCATTTATAAGCTTTTTAATCTCATCTAACATGGGTTGTTTTAAGGTTCTCCATTTTGGCTTGATGGCCTTATCGTCGTGCCAGGTAAATTCAACAACATCCAGTTTTTCCGGTATGATATGTACGTCTTTAATCCCATATCTGTTTTCAGGATAGTATTCGATCCATAGCATGCGTTGGGGTTCAATATTGAATTCCTTTGAAACTAAAGTAGCAATATGGCTGATACAGCTTTTAACAGACATGTTACTTTCCGGAATGTCAGAAACGACCGCGATCATTGGTCTTAAATGCGTCAGTCCTTTTACTTTCCTTTTGGTGAGATCATATATCCTGAGTCTGCATTTTCCGCTTCCAAGGCGCAGTTTGCCACCCCACCCTTTCCAAGAAAAAATGTCATCGTGGATAAGCATACGCTCCTCTTAATTAGTGTCCATACACAGCTTTAAAATGGACACGGAGTGTTTCCTATTCATAAATGAGCAATTTTTGTCCAGATCAAGGCCGCACAAGGGTTTACGGTGAGGCGTACTCCCTGTAGCCCGCAACCGAAAACCCGCGGAGAACGCAGATCCGGGCAAAAAGGGCCATTTATGGATGGAAACTAATTACGTGTCAGGCGACCATAAATAGACAACAGCTTGTCAGGAAGCTCACGAACATCTGATATGATGTTATGATGAACGTTCCCGTATAAATCATCGAGCTTGGAACCAGCAGCAAAATTAATGGTTATCCCATGGACAAATAAATTTTTTGAGCGCGCTTCAACAATTGCCTTGCGCGTATCCTCAATGGCATACTCCCTTTTGTAATCAACATCGTTGGGGAAACCATCACTTAGGATAATAAGCATGCGGACTTTAGTTGAGACCTTTTCAAGTAGACTCGTGGCATGGCGAATGGCAGCCCCCATCCTGGTGCTTCGATGGGGTGTCAATGCATTGATGCGCTGTTTTACGGTATCATTCATGATCTCGTCAAAATCTTTTATTCGCATATAATCAACACCCAAACGACCAGTGCCTGAAAAGCCCGCAATGGCAAAGGCATCTCCTACAACTTCCAGCGCCTTGCAAAAAAGGATGATCGCCTCTTTCTCCACGTCCAGAACTGTCGCCTGTGAGTCAAAAACAATGTTTGCCGTCGAACGTGAAAGATCCACCAGCAAAAGAACAGAAACGTCTCGCGTCTGTTTGATGTGTTTGATATACAGTCGATCTGAAGGTATTTTCCCGGCTTTTTTATCTACCATAAAGTCTAACATCGCCCGATAATCAAACTCCTCTCCTTCGTTCCATTGCCTCAATCGCACAAGACCCTCGGGTTTAAGGAGTTCAAAAGCACGACGTATCCTCTTAACCAGTCCACCATGTGTTTTTAGTGCTCGTTGGTAAAAGTCATTTTCAATACCAGTGATCGTTTTGTCCAATACTCTTACATGAGTCTGGAGATAATCTTGCAGGTTACAATCCCATTCTCTATACCAGAACACAGGACCCGAGAACTCTTCGCTCTGGAGCTGGTAGACACCATCCGTATCAAACAGCTCGGACAGGTCAAGCCAGGATAGGTCTATAGGGATCTGGTGCTGTTGCATATGATGATACCGACTGTTTTCCCGAGTACATTGTATAATGTCCTTTAGATTCTGGTGCGACACAATTCCGTTGTTCTCAATAAGACACCGCTTAATATCTGATTTGTAAATCTTAAATCCTTGTTCCCCGAGTCGGGCCTTTAATTTTCTGGCCAGGTTCTCATAACTGTAGTGGGTCGAGAAGAAAAAATCCGGCATTAATTTGCGGCCAAACGGAGTTGCCAAGGGGAGGTAACGGTCGTCTCCGGGTTCTGTGTCTTTCGTTGAAGACACAATTTCTGCTACCTTCGGATAGGTAAAGGATACCATCTCCGCACAGGTCTCGACAGCGTGATCTTCTACCATTTTTTTTTCAAACAGATCTGTAATTTTCTTCACCTGTGCCTGAATGTGAGGGGTGATTCCCCACTTCTTTTCAACAGACAAGTCTAAGGATATAATAAGGTATAACAGGAAAACGGGTCCAACCCGCTTCTCCTTTTTAATCATTCGCTCTGCCTCCCCTTGCAGCACAGGAAGCGTTTTTTTGATAAGACCGGGGTATTGTTTGTTCAGCATAACTCTGATTCGACCATGTTCAAAAATCGTAAACAGATCAGCAGCAAGCGCTTTTATGGGAAAAAATGAGAAAAAATGTTCCATATCTGAACATTCCTTCAACCCCACATGCTTCATTCTACCTTCCGTCATCCCTTTACATCGATCCATGGCTTTTTCCAGGTCAAAATCGAAAGTATGAAATTCATAGTGCCCTGCCTCAAGCTTCACAAGAGTTTTATAGAGCTTCAAATTCTCCGCTTTATTTGAAAACATACCGATCTCGGAAGGAAGGTAGATGAATTTCCCATCTGAACATACAACTGGTTCAACACCCTTTGCCTCAATACAAAATTTGGAAAGGGAAGAGATGGGACGAACTGAAATTGCCATGCCTGTTCTGGCGCGAAGGTAACGGTTCAACTGGTGTTGGACCTGAGAAATTGGAACGGTCACCTGGAAATCAGCGAATGTATCCATACCGAGCTTCGATTCAAGTGACAGGAATTTTGCAGCCAGCTTGCGGCCTTGCTTTAATTTATCCAGACCTGTTGAAACAAATCTGCTTAAGGCATTGTTTGAGAGAAGATGTAATCCTTTTTGCATGCCGTCAAGAAACGGGTCCGCCAGCCGGAAGTCTGTTTTTATGACAAATCTCAATTGCTCAATCTGCCGGACACGTCTTTCAGAAGAAAAAGAACTTACGGCTTGGGGTAATGTATAGGAAAAATGCTGGCATTGGACATAAGAAAGATTTTTTGAAAAGGTCTCACCAAGCAAGTCAAGATATGACAAACCGCAAGTAGGGTCTTCCTCTCCGAATAAAAACGGTAAAAGTTTAAACGGACTGTTTAATGTATAGGGGCCCTTGGACAGCATGATATCTACCACGGATAGAAAACGATCAACAATCATTTTATCATCGTGCTTTAACACCGGCACCAGATACGTCGCCATAATTTTCCCGATTGTTGGGCCCTTCTTTCCGAAGGCACGAACGAGATTCCTGTATTGTTTTATCTTGCTCAGACTTGTCTCGCCGATAAGATCAAGATATCCCGCTGCCACGGACTGGCCGAAAGAGATTTCCTGAGACAGGCTCCACAACGTTTCTTCAACCAGCATGGATAGAATCAATTCGGGAACCGGGCTATTCTTCTGATCCAAAACGGCAGTTACCTTCTTAGCCAAATCCGGATCAGCAACACACAGCTTGGCAAGTGGACCTTCTTTTTTACGGGAGTCAGCGTTCATGATTAAAGGTTAAAAAATGTCTTCGATAAGCTCATTAAGTGTTTCCTGCAATCTAACATCATCGGTCAAAGGAAGGCATATGGCTGATCCGCAGGCTTTATGCACGGGAATTCCCCGCCTAATCATCTGGGCGGCGTAGATCAGAAGCCGGGTACTGGCACCTTCGGTCAACCCGTGTTCTCTTATGTTTCTTATCTTTCCGGCCAAAGATACCAGTCTTGTCGCTGTCTCCATGTCGATTTCCCCTTCATGTGATACAATTTCGGCCTCTTTTTGAGCTTCGGGGTAATCGAACTCAAGGGATATAAATCTCTGCCGAGTGCTCTGTTTCAGATCCTTCAGCACGGATTGATATCCGGGATTATAAGATATTACCATCATAAAATCCGGGTGAGCCTGGAGAATTTCTCCTTTCTTATCAATGGAAAGCCGCCTTCTGGTATCTGCCAAAGGATGAATCACAACCGTTGTATCTTTGCGGGCTTCTACAACTTCGTCCAGATAGCAAATAGCACCCATGCGAACCGCTCGGGTCAATGGTCCGTCAATCCACACAGTTTCATCGGCCTGCAAAAGAAAGCGACCCAGAAGATCTGATGCAAACATGTCTTCGTGACAAGCAACGGTAATCAGGGGGCGCTTCAAATGATATGACATATATTCAACAAACCTTGTCTTTCCGCAACCGGTAGGTCCCTTCAGCATGACAGGGAGCCTAGCGTCATAAGCTGCCTCGAACATTTTGATTTCATCGCCCATACCAAGATAATACGGTTCTTCTTCGATTAGAAAGCTATCCAAGTCCTGTCGGTTTTGGTCTGTCATATATTTATTACCTCCCGGCCTTTTTTCATTTGCTGATGTGATACCTGAATCTTGCATCTAAATATTTTCTCAGTTTTGTTTACGATCAATTAACCCGCATTTCTCATGAAGAATTTTAACCATTTTCTAATTAGGAAGACTTTCGTTAAGCTAAAATATATATAGTATTCAATTTGCACTAATATCCTATCATTTAACAATTATCGTAATACGAGTTAAACTTCTTCACCAAAGGCGAGTCTGAGCGACACAGGAACTGCGTTATTCAACCCTCGAAGTAAAATACTACATCTTCAGGTTGAAATGCCTTGTTCCTGAGCCGCTCAGGCTCGTGAAAAATCCGGGTAAGGGTTGCATCGATACCATCTATGTAATATTTATGTTAGACGACATCAAAAAATGGTAAAAAGGAATCAATAGAAGTTATCCGTAACCCGGAGCCTGGTAGAAATAGTCTGTTTTGGACAACCACTGTAAACATATTATGAATTTGAATGATAAACAACACCAATAACATACATCATCTTTATTTTGATGACAAAGAAGTCATTCTTTTGGGCACGGCCCATGTTTCAAAAGAGAGTGCCCGATTGGTTGCCGAGGTTGTTGGAACAGAAAAACCCGATACCGTTTGCGTCGAACTTTGTGAATCGAGATATCAGTCAATTCGCCAAAAAGATCAGTGGCAAGACACCGATATCGTCAAGGTTATTAAAGAAAAAAAATCTTTTCTTCTTCTTTCAAATCTTCTTTTGGCATCTTTTCAAAAACGGATCGCCGAGAAATTCGACATCAAACCAGGGGAAGAAATGATAACAGCTATTGAAACCGGGGAAGCCGTGGGAGCTGAAATACACCTTGCTGACAGGGATATCCGTGTCACCTTGTCAAAAACCTGGCGCGCAATGGGGTTATGGAGCAAAATCAAACTCCTGTTTCAAATCGCCTTATCTGTCGGGGAAATCGACGAAATTGACGAAAAATATATTGAAAAAATGAAACAAGAGGACGTGCTCCAGTCTCTGCTTTCGGATGTGGGAAAATCACTTCCCATATTAAAAGATATTCTCATAGATGAAAGAGATCAGTACCTCACCCACAAAATCCGGACAGCACCCGGCAATAAAATCGTCGCGGTGGTCGGCGCCGGTCATGTCCCTGGTATCAAACGATACTGGAATTCAGAGATCAGTCTCGAAACCCTTGAACAAATACCACCCAAAGGCATAACCTTTAGCATTTTGAAATGGATCATTCCCGCAGTCATCCTGACCCTGTTTGCCTTGGGCTTCTATCACGGCGGCACCAATGCTGGAACGGATATGATTACCTGGTGGGTTATGGCAAACGGCGTCCTTGCAGGCCTCGGTGCTGCGGTCGCTCTGGCTCATCCGTTAACCATCTTATCTTCGGTAATAGCAGCCCCCATGACATCTCTGAATCCCATGATTGCCGCAGGTTGGGTTTCAGGGCTTGTGGAAACCTTTTCCAGAAAACCTAAGGTTAAGGATTTCGAGAACTTGTCGGAAGATATAACCTCAATAAAAGGGTTCTGGAGAAACAAAATTACCCGGATTCTTTTGGTCGTTGTTTTTACAAACCTGGGGAGTTCTCTCGGGACCTTCGTTGCCATACCATTAATGGTAAAAGTATTATAACTTGAATTTCGCACCCCTATCCGGCATCAAGGAAAGTAAGCGTTCAGGAGGTAGCCAACGAAACCGGGGCTGCGGACTTTATAAGGTCATGGTTTTTTCTGAAAGGCGATATGCTTTTCAATTTCACCGCCTTTCACAGTGACCCAAATATTTGGGATTGATGGCACATTCTTTTTCGATTTAAAAGGTACTTGTCCAATCCCAAATATTGGATCACCCGGCACGGCATGGTTCATATCGCCTTGAAGAAAATGGTATGACCTTAAATATAACTCAGGGATCACCAATCTCGCCGGCATCAATGAGATTAATCATTTATTTAAATTCCGGCGCCGTGACTAGGGCGAAAACGGTATTTTATATTTTGCCTTTTAAAAAATATTATCCAGCCGATCCGGGCTGTGAGTTGCGATTAAAATAAGGGGGCGAAACTGGAGTAATAACTTTTCCCGATTAGTGGCGTTCTCTGTTAGTTTACTTCTGGGGCGCTGGCAAAATTTTCACTACGGTTCTTTCAACTTTTTTCCCGTTTTTTAAGGTGTATGACATTTTTTGCGTTTTCAATCGGCCTTCAGCAAAAAGTTTTACGCATTCCGAATAAAGCTCCCATTCCAGTATCAGACCCTTTTCTTTTATTGACTCTATGGTATCTTCCTCGGCAATCTCATAAGCTCTCTGACCTATAATCGGTCCTGAATCTTCACCATAGTCAACAAAATGGACCGTACAACCGCCTACTTTGCATCCATAACGGAATGTGTCACCATATCCGTCCACTCCGGGAAAGGCCGGTAACAGGGCAGGGTGAATGTTCATTATGCGCGGACGATCTGAATCCCTATTAACTCTATCTATAAAATAAGGCGTCAAATTCCGCATAAAACCGGCCAGCAGCAGAAGATCGAATGCATAAGGTTTTATCTTATCCAGAATTGTTGCCTCGGCAACAGCTCGTGTTTTGAGAAAGGTTTTTACTTTTTCAACATCAGCGTCGCCTGGTAAAAGGGTCTGTTTTGATTGGATATCTTCAAGATCAAAATCATCGGGGATTCTGACCTTTTCCGGATTTTCTTTATAATCCTTAATGATTGATCCATAATCCACCACAAACGTTGGGATTTTAAGCCTCCTCCCTCTTTCAAGGCCGCGAGAATAAGAATTATCCGATCCGATAAATACGATTTTACCATTGATATTGCCTGAATTACAGGAATCCATGATAGCCTGCAGATTTGTTCCACCTCCTGATACAAGCGCCCCTATTTTGATTGTAGATCCCATTTTACGACTCCATGTTCAAATAATTAAGGTTTTTTTGAGACAGTCGAAAAAAAGAAGGAAAAGGTAGAGAAAACATTTACAAATCCTGCTATAATATGGATATAAAAAAGAATATCAGGAAAAATCCACCCGGTAAAGGTTTTAATCAGGGTAACGGTGGCGATCCATGAGACGCATTATTTTTAAATTTTCAATTTTAACCGGGATGTTGCTCGGCTTACCCTTGTTGGGAATCATTCTGGCTGGTTACCCTATACACAGATATCTGGAATTTCCCCCCGAAAGCCGGTATATTTCTCATGCGCCTTTTTCTTGGTTTGTTTTTTCAGCTTATCTTCTTTTTATCATTGCGGTGACTCTTCCTCTTATAAAAAGAGGTGTCTCGTCGTTCAGGCGTCGCAATACTAGGCAACGGGCACATGGGGTTTTTCCATGGTGGGGATGGTTGGGCTTTATCACCGGTGTTGCCACATGGACATTGGCCTGGACCCGCTTCCCTTGGTTTGTCCGATTTCAACCTCATACATTCACCCCCTTGTGGATATCATTTATATTGGTGATCAATGCGCTATGTCATCGACAAACCGGCCGCTGTATGATGATCAACCGCACCGGTTTTTTTCTGCTTCTTTTTCCGGTAAGTGCTGGGTTCTGGTGGTTCTTTGAATACTTAAACCGGTTTGTCCAAAACTGGCATTACGCTGGCGTCCATTACAGCTCCTTTGAATATTTCCTTTACGCAACCATCTCTTTTTCAACCGTACTGCCTGCGGTTTTGGGAACCCGTGAATGGATCGCCGGCACTCGGTGGCTCAGGGATGCATTCGAGAACTTCTTCCCCTTTCAACTCCCTTATCCCAAAAGATCATATTGGGCCGTTTTGGTGCTGTCGGGTGCGGGACTGACCGGCATCGGCATTTGGCCGAATCATCTTTTCTCTCTCCTCTGGATCTCACCCCTGCTTATCATCGTCTCTATCCAACATCTTCTGGGAGAACGAAATTTCCTCTCAGACTTAGTAAATGGCGATTGGCGCTTTGTTATTTCTTCAGCTGTTGCAGCCATTATTTGCGGAGTGTTCTGGGAAATGTGGAATTTTTTCAGCTTGGCCAGATGGGAGTATAGTGTTCCCTTTGTTCATCGCTATCAAATTTTTGAAATGCCGCTGTTAGGCTATGCGGGCTATCTTCCTTTTGGACTGGAATGTGGCGTCATAGGAAAGATCCTTGAGAGACGAATCTGAAGACAGAATGATCCTCCAGCCGACCCGGGCTGTAAATTGATGAGAAAAAAACATCATCCGATGGATTGGGTGGAATGTAAGGTTAAATGATACTTTATAAATTCGCTTCATTTTTTGTATTTAAAGATTCTCATCAATTTTCATGCAAAGTTCAGGTTATATTTTATTAAGTTCATAGCTGCGGCTGCCAAGCCCGAGTTTTTCGGCATAATCGAGCTGTATGGCCCAGTCAATATTAGGATATACGGCCTTGAATTTATCCTCGCCTTTTCCCATATTCGTTTTTAGACATGACTCCGGAAGTCCCTTCTCACCATTTACAAGATCCACCGACGCCTGGTCAATGGCCACCGGGTCTTTTGAGGCCACAATACCGATATCTCTTACGATCGGGGCATCATTCATGGGATGACAGTCACACGCTGGAGAGACATTGGTAATAAAATTAACAAATAGCGTCTTCTCCGACTTATCTTTTAAGACGCCCACTGTATATTCAATCATATTTTCGAGAAAAACAGGTATGGCTTGGTCCCACTCAACTTCCACGGCACGTTGGAGGCAAATAAGGATACATTCTCCGCAACCGATACACTTTTTGGGATCAAGTACAGCCTTTTCATCCACCAATGAAATGGCGTTCTGGGAACAGTGATTTATACAATCACCGCAACCGATACATTTTTTTCTTTTAATTTTTGGCGCAACCGTTGAATGCTGTGCCAGCTTTCCTTTCCGTGATGCACAACCCATGCCTAAATTTTTTATCGTGCCCCCGAATCCCGAAAGTTCGTGGCATTTGAAATGAGCTACTGAAACAAGAGAGTCCGCCTGCACGATCTCAGAGGCAATATACACCTGCTTGTATCGTTGCTGGTTGACGGTGACAGCTGTTTCACTTCTGCCCCTCAATCCATCTGCAATAATAAGCGGGGCTCCCACCACGGCATAGGCAAACCCGTTTTGAATAGCGGTATTTAAGTGACTGGGAGCATTGCCGCGCGTTCCGGCATACAGAGTGTTGGCGTCTGTCAAAAATGGAACGCCTTTTAAGTCTTTGATCTGCTCAATAACTTTTTGTATAAAAACCGGGCGGATAAACGCCG
>CALANC010000154.1 GCA_937925895.1 uncultured Desulfobacterales bacterium | reverse complement strand
CCTCAAGTCTCATACGTTTAATTTTTCTATTTTTTAGATCAAAAAACTCCTGATCATATGGGTCAGAATAAGGTTAAAAAGTCAACCGGAAAATGATTATTTCTGCCAACCAACCATATTTCTTCCCCTTTTTTGGTTTTTTTTATAAGGCCTATCTATCTGATATTTTTATAATATTAGATAACGTTCAGTTCCCCAGAGGTTCTACCTGGATAACTAGAAATCGATTTAAAAACAAACAAGGAAGCCTGTGCCTAACCGTGCCGGTGAAAAAAAAAGGTTTGGGGCTGCAGAACATAAATGCGGTTGAAATATGCCATGACGGCTTTTGGACAAAAAAACATTTGTCTAGCCTAAAGAATGCCTATCTAAGGTCTCCGTATTACAAAGAACATGTAAACTTTTTGGAAAAGCTGTATTCATCGAACTTTGAAAAACTCATAGACTTGAACCTTGAAATTATCCATTATTTAATGGGATGTCTTCGAATTGATACAAAGGTCATTTTACTATCAGAACAGGAAATCCATGCAAAAGGCAACCGGCTTCTAATTGAAATCTGCAAAAAAATGGGAGCATCTCAATTCCTTTCCCAACGTGCTGCTATAAAATATTTAGACACCGATATGTTTAAAGAGGAAAAAATCGGGTTGATGGATTTTAAACTGCCCTCACCAGTATATCCACAATTGTGGGGGGATTTCATCCCTAATCTTTCAACACTGGATGTTATTTTTAATTGTGGACCCAAAGCCCATGATATTGTAATCGATCATAGATAATTGAGCATCTCGATCATTCAATTCAGGTAAAAAGAAATCCGGCCTTGACTTTTCTATGTGTGTGATTTATAGAAAAAACCACTTTTTTTCACTTTTCTAATAAGGCAGGTAAAAATCTCGCCAATTTTACTTAAAACCCATCTTTGGTATCAGGTTTCGACGTTCTTTCCGAGGATCGCTCGATTCGACAAAAACATTGAAGGAGTTTGAATGAACGATTTTCTCCATAATCTTCGCAGTGGTAAAATGAAACGATCTGAAAAATATCGTAGATCGTATGGCAACCATAAAAACGCAGGCTATGAACGACGAAAAACCAAAGACTACAAAAATGAATTGCATGGGAAAGCGAAAGACACGGAAGTTCTAAATGAAATAAAACAAATCATTACAGGCATTGCCGAAAGCCAAAAACGTATTGCAGACGCCCAAGAGCGAAAAGCAAAATCAGAAGAACAAAAAACCGAAATAATGGATAATCTTTTTGAATTCCTCAAGCACCTGGTAAGCACTGAAAGCACGGTTACGGATGATAAACGTGTCAATTCAAATTTAAAATTGGCTCCGGAAGTTACAATACCAAAAACGGACAAAAAAAAGACGCTTGAGCTTATCCATAACATGAGGAAGGACGGCATGAGTTATGAGAAGATTGCCAACTTTCTTGATATAAAAAAAATCCCCACCTTTTCCGGTAGGGGCAAATGGAGGGGGCAGACGATTCACAGATTATGCAACAAAGTTCCAGCATAAACATTTTTTTGGAATTTTTTTGTCAGGGGTATGATCAACCAATAATTTGTTATAGGGGATTATTTTTATGGCTAATGGAATTGTAAAATGGTTTAACAACAAAAAGGGATTTGGTTTCATTGAACGGGAAGAAGGGGGGGACATATTTGTTCACTACTCGGCAATCACTATGCCAGGGTTCAAAACCCTAAATGAGGGTGACCGGGTAACCTTTGAGGTGGAAGAAACCGATCGGGGGCCTGCCGCCAGCAACGTTAGAAAAGCAGAACATGACTCATCTGCTGATTCGCTTGAGGCTGAGGGCGATGACCTAATGGAATGATTGTAAGGTAGGATTTTACAAACACGTATTCGTACAAGTTGTAAAAAGGCATTTCGTTTAAATACGACGGGATGCCTTTTTATTTATTCCTACAAACAATCTGTTATTCTTTGAAAAGAATTTTTTTTTGGAGCATCTCCAAAAGAGTTGCCGTGATCCATAAAGGGTTCAAGGGGGCAAGGATTCGAGTGAAAGGCTAAAGAATTAAAAAGATCTGGGAGTATGGTAAAAGTCTTAAGGACGCTGTTTGGATCATTACTGAATAACAAAATAATTTCCCAAAAAGAAAGATTTTGAGATCCAGGTCCTGGTTATAGGTGGTTTAAATGATGCAAAAATAGGAAATTTACAATCCCTTCAGGGAAAATACAAAGAAAGTTGAACGGAGGCAAAACGCTCTGATGATATTGTTTGAGAACCAACACTTGGACCCTTGACCCCTTGCATCCTCGAACCCTCTTCTCCAAATAAATAGTAGAAGAACCTATTTAAAAAATGTTCGGCAATGGCAAAATTTAGATTATAAAAAATTGACCAGCTGTTTTATCATGTGATAAAAAAGCGGAATAAAAATAGCAGGAAGCATATTACCCACTTTGATCTTCTGAACTTCCAGCAGATTCATTCCTATTGCCATTATTAATAACCCACCTACCGCTGACATTTGATTAATAACTGCACTTACTAAAAACGGTTTCATCAACGACGCGGTTATCGTTATTAAGCCTTGATACACAAAGACAGAAACAGATGAGAATAATACACCGATCCCCATAGAAGATGCAAAAATAATTGAAGAAAAACCATCCAGGGCAGATTTTGCAAACAAGGTTTTATGATTACCGGAAAGCCCACTTTCCAATGCACCCACGATTGCCATGGAACCGACGCAATAAATCAGGCTGGTTACAACAAAACCTTTCGCTATCCCACTCTCGGGCCTTGAAAATTTATTTTCTAATAATTTGCCTAAATTCTCCAATCTGTCTTCAATTTTTATATATTCTCCGATTAAACTCCCTGATACCAGGCTGAAAATAACCAAAAATATTCCTTCCGTTTTCAGAGCCATCTTCAAACCTATCAATATGACTGCCAGGCTTATGCCCTGCATAACGGTAATATTGTATTTTTTCGGAATACCGCCTCTAAAAAGGAGACCCAACAAGCTGCCCGCAACAATAGCTAAGGTATTGACGATTGTCCCTAACAAACCTCTTTCGCCTTTTATATTAGATGAGTAAACAAAAATGCCCGGCTTTCAAGAAGGCGGGCAATATAAACTTTCGAGCGCTGTCTTACTCTGCCAGCGCACCTACCAGGTATTGATCGACGAATTTCTCGTTGTCTTTTTCAGTGATCTGTTGAGGAAGTCTTTCCATGGACAATTCTATTGCTGCATCTATGAGCTCAGCCCTAAAGGTATTTTTTGCTTGAAGAATTAAGAAATCTATTCTCCGGTTGGCATCTTCCAACATGGATCGGCTTTGCTGCTGAGCTGAATCGATAATTCCCTGTTTTTTCCTCTCTCCCTGTTTAATAATTCGATCCTTTAAATCAGCAAAACGGATTTCACTCTCATCAAGAATTTTCCGGCTCTCATTGACTTTTTCGATTATATTGTTCTTTTCTTCTTCAAGCTGTTTGATTTCTTCGGCCAGCTTTTCTTTTTGTCCCCGCAGAAAGTTCATAAGGGGCGTTTTAGCATATTTAATAAAAATAAAAACTATTATCCCAAAATTTATCCACCTCAAAATCAGATCGTAGATGGGTCGCCATGTGGTCGTTTTGTCGGCGGCAAAAGTTTCATAACCGAAAATATGAAGGTTGAAAACGAGCACCATCATCCAAACGAACATCCATACGGTTTTACGAACGTATTTCATGGAGTCAGCCTCCGATCCAAAATCTTTTCCATAACATTGATTGCCAAGGCTTCAGATTCCTCTTTGAGATGTTTTTTTGCTTCAGCAAGTTGAGCATCGATTTCTTTTGTGGCTTTCTCCGTTAAACCCGCAACCTCTTTCCTGTTAGCAACAAATATCTCTTCAGCCTTATCACTTCCTGATCTTTCCAGCACTCTAGTTATTCCCAATGCCTCTGTAATAACCTCTGATTTTCGTTCCTCAACCTGAATTGTAAGGCGCTCTAAATCCTTTCCCGCATCTATAATGTCTTCTTTCATTTTTTCGATATGGTTATCCCTTTCGTTCATTGTATGTTGTAACGGCCGAACCAAAACTCGATTGAGGATAAACAAGAAAATAAGGAAAGAGACCAATTGGGCAATTAAGGTTCCGTTTATACTTATAAGGGCATTGGTAATAATTATTCCCATCGCCTATCTTCCACTAAAAAATATTAAGACATCAAACTACAAATAAAAGCAATAACGCAATAACAAGGGAATAAATTCCTGTAGATTCCGCAACCGCCTGACCTACGAGCATGGTTCTGGTGAGCAGGCCTGCCTCCTTGGGATTCTTGCCGATAGCTTCACAGGCTTTTGCTGCGGCCATGCCTTCACCCACGCCGGGGCCTATGGCACCAAAACCCATGGCAATACCTGCTCCGATAAACGCCGCTGCTTTTACAATGTCTGCACCTTCAATTGTCATTTTCTTCATCCTCCTAATATAAATATTAAATACCTAAACTACAAAGATCAGGACCAGGCTTATAACCATGGCATAAATGGCTGTTGATTGAGATACCGCCTGCCCGACCAACATGGTTCGCATTAATTCACTTTGGTGTTTGACATTTCTGGCTACCCATCTTACTGCTCCTTCTGCTGCCATGCCGTTGCCTATTCCAGGGCCAAGACCCCCAAAACCCATACTGATACCAGCTCCCAAAAGGGCCATGGAAGGGCTCAAAGCAGTAGTTTCCGGAAATGCCTTGAACATTAGTATAAAGCTTACCAGCAAGCCAAAAATACAAGGCGTCTGGGTCACGGCCTGCCCCACAAGCATGATGGTGGTAACACTTGAGACGGTTTCAGGATTTCGGGCGATGCCCTCACAGCTCGCTCCGCCTGCCATCCCTCCTCCGTATCCTGAACCGATGGCTGAAAGTCCCATGCTTATACCTGCTCCCAGCAAGGCAGCCCATGTAGGATTCAAAGGTACATTCCCAAAATCAATAAACATGAGTATCAGTGCCACGACCAGGGCAAATATGGCCGGCGTCTGACATACAGCCGATCCAATAAGCATATTGGTGGTCAACCGCCCAGTCATTTTCGGTTGTCTGGATATTCCCTTACAGGCCTGTCCCCCCGGAAATCCCGACCCCACACCTGAACCCATTGCCCCAAACCCCATGCTGATGCCCGCTCCCAACAGGGCCGATGCCTTCAAAAGACTGGGGACGGGGATATCCATAAAGAGGAGTAGTATGGCAATGACAAGGGCAAAGATGGAGGCTGACTCGGCTATTGCCTGTCCCACCAGCATGGATTTGAAAATATCGCCGGAAAGATCCTTATTTCGTGATACCGCCTCATTAGCTAAAGCGGCCGTATAACCTTCTCCGATGGCAGCGCCTACGGCTCCGATCCCCATACAAAGACCGCCGCCAACATAAGCAGCTATTTTAATAATTACTTGAGGTTCAAATTCCATAAGTTACTTTACCTGAACCGAAATGTAAACGATCGTTAGCATGGTAAACACAAATGCCTGGATTGTTCCTACAAAAAACCCAAAGAAAAAATAGAGAAACGGAGGAAGAAAAATACTGTAAGTCAGATAAGAAACGACAAGTATGATGATCGCACCGCCCATTATGTTTCCGAATAGACGAAAGGAGATGGAAACAACTTTGGCCAGTTCGCCAATAACATTTAATGGGGCCATAAAAAAGATCGGCGTACAATATTCTTTGAGATAGGCACCAAGGCCTTTGGCCTTTATCCCGGCATAATGAGCAATAAAAAATCCCATGATTCCAAGACTTAAAGGCGTGTTAAGATCCTTTGTCGGCTCATCAAGGTGTGGAATTATCCCAAACCAATTGGAAAGGAGCAAAAACATAAATAGTGCTATTGTTAGTGGTCCGTAAGTTTTTGCCATCTCTTCGTCCAGGGCATCTACCGTCAGTTGGTAAAGCAATGAAACAAACAACTCCCCCAATGCTTGAACAGGTTCGGGGAGCAATGCCCTTTTTTTGCTGGCGGCAAAACCAAAAAAAATCAGCACCGCCATGACCATCCATGTCATTATAATGACTTCAAGATTAAAGGCGATGTCATATCCCATAACATGGATAACTAACTGATGTAATTTGCCCATTTCTTTCATAGTATATGATATCCTAAACCTGTTTTTCGCGGGTTGACAAGATAATTTTTAATGCATGATCGGCAAGTATTACAATTTGAACCATAAAGATGCCAACGATTGTTGCAAATAGATTTAATTGTTCAAATTTAATGGACATAATTAACGGTATTGCTAAAATGATATACCTGAAATATATCGAACTCAGAGCCAACATGAAGGTTTTACCCTTAGATTTGCCTATCCGAAGCGGAAGGGTTTCGCCCATTAAAATAAAATTTAAAATACTGAAAAAGGTCGCCAATATCAATCCTTTCGCGACAGGTTTTTGCCCGGCCAAAATTAAAAAAAACCCTGCAAAAATGGCTGCGGTGATGGCTCTGGTACAATACTTTTTCTGTATTTGCCTAATCGTTTCCATTTTCGGAATTTATTTTATTATTTTCCTTCGGTTCGGTTATCTCGATAATTTGACGATAAACAACGTTGGCACCGCCGATAACACCCAAAATGATAAATATGGTTATGAAAACGCCTCTTGTCCCCAACCACTTATCAAGGTATAATCCAATGAAAAAACAAAAAGCGATGCAACCGACCATTGTCAGGCCGAGTTGTGTGACGATGAAAAGATTTTCGACCCAGGCTCGATCTTTTTTATAATCGAAAACCTTTTTTTTGCGCTTTGGTATTACCAAAAGATATAATCTCTTGATTTTATAGCATAAATTTTTCCATTTAACAAGAGTTC
>CALANC010000153.1 GCA_937925895.1 uncultured Desulfobacterales bacterium | reverse complement strand
CGGGTAGTCCTTGAACTCATCGTGCAGAATTCGCTCACAGCCGTCCAACGTGTCCTGGAGGCTGACAAGCTTTCGTCTTCCATCGGCCAACCTCGCCACTTGAATAATGACGTTGATAGCGCTGTTGATGAACCTTTTCATAAACTCACTTGGAATTTCCATATTCGCCATGGCGACCATGGTTTCAAGACGCATTAACGAATCCCGTGGAGAGTTAGAGTGAATGGTTGTCAGAGAACCGTCGTGCCCGGTGTTCATGGCCTGCAGCATATCAAATGCCTCTTTGCCGCGCACCTCGCCCACAATGATTCGATCCGGACGCATTCTGAGGCTGTTCCGGACGAGATCCCGCTGGGTGACTTCTCCCTTGCCCTCGATATTCGGCGGCTTGGTCTCCAGCCGGACCAAATGATCCTGCTTGAGCTGCAGTTCGGCGGAGTCTTCAATTGTAATAATTCGCTCATCTTCGGGAATAAATCGTGAAAGGACGTTTAGCAGGGTGGTTTTGCCGCTGCCGGTACCCCCTGAAATGAGAACATTTAACCTTGCTTTCACAATTCCCTTCAAAATTTCCGAAATTTCGGGAGTCAATGTTTGAGAGTTGATCAAATCCGATAATTCTAGAGGATTTACGGCAAACCGCCGTATGGAAAGCATAGCGCCATCCATTGCGAGGGGTGGTATAATCGCATTGACCCGAGAGCCGTCTTCGAGCCTGGCATCGACCATAGGGCTTGATTCATCGATGCGCCGACCCACAGATGAGACGATTTTGTCAATAATCCTCATCAAATGATTTTCATCCTTAAACCGCACATCGGTTGGTTCCAGTTTCCCGTAACGTTCTAAATAAATAGACTTGTAAGTATTGACCAAAATATCGGAAATCGTAGGATCTTTGAGTAATGGCTCTAGCGGGCCTAAGCCCAATACTTCGTCGATTATTTCGGTAAAGATTTTTTCCCGTTCGACCATATTCAGCGGTAAATTAAAAGTATCTTCCCTCAATATTTTTTCCACAATCTGCCTGATTTGCAGGCTAATTGTGTCGCGATCAAGTTTGTCGAGGAGAGAAAGATCGATCAATTCCAGCAGTCGGTCATGGATCTGCGCTTTGAAGTCAAAATACTCTTCCGGTGGGTATATCCTCGTCGGAGTCCTTTTTGGGATATTGCCCTGGCTCATTTCTGTAAAACTTTTAGCAACCATTTTTTCCTTCAAACCAATCTCCTTTTTTCATTTGATTAATTCCTATTTATGGTGATTATTGCTAGGCTCTTTATGATTCAGCTTTTTGATCTAAATCCTTTTAAGATTCTCAATTTCTTTTTTTGTTTCTCATTTGTATATGGATATGAAAATGCTTCTGCTAATCCTTCAAAGCTTTTATTTATCTGAGTCTTTGGTGCAATTTTTGACAGGGGCTTCCCCTGATTGATAGCAGACATAGTCGTCTGGTAATCATTGGGTATAATCCAGAATAAGTCCTCTCCGATTCCGATTTTGGCATCGTTAAGTGAAATCTCGCTTTTTTTCATGTACCGGTTTACCACAATCTTGATCTGATCTTTGTGCCGATAACCCAGTTCTACGAATGAACTAATTAGTTTATTAGAATTTGCTAAACAAGGAAGGCTAAGGATTGTTATTAGAAGTAGTGTATCTGACAATTCGACGATTCTTAATGCTGTATCATCTGTAGATTGACCTCCGTCAATGATTACATAGTCGAACATGCCTTTCATGACGTTCAAGAGCTGTGAAATGGTGTCGGGTGTGGGCCGTATGTGCCCGTTCAGATAAGCTGGGGAGGGAAGTATGTGCAATCCAGTATGATGTTTGGTCAGAACATTTGTCAAGAATGTATTGTCAAGCCGGTCGATATGTTTGGTGATCTCACCCCAGTGGAACTTCGGCGAAACCTCCAGAAATAAGGGAATCTCACCAAAAAGGGTGTTCATGTCGACTAGAGCCACGGATTGACTCTTGTCTTTCTGAACCAATGCAACAGCCAGATTGACGGCCACCGTGGTGGTGCCCACGCCCCCCTTGCTTCCGAAAGTCATTATGACATGCCCATTTTGGCGAGCAACGGAGGGGATCGTCTCATTTCTTCTCTTCTTAAACCGTTTAAGCGCCTGTTTGAATTCTTCGGTTTCAATCGGCTGCGGAAAAAATTCTTTAACGCCTAATCTAATTGCCTTCATCAAAATTCTCGGATCAGAAATTTCACATGTCAGAAACACTTCACCCACGACATTTTCCTCGATAATGGACTGAATCATGGCGATATCTTTTTCAGTGTCTTTTCCAAGCTCATAGATCAAAAGATCGGGGACTCGGTTGTCGCCTGACGCAATGATTTCAAAATCCCCTATAGCACGAATGACCTTAATAAGATCATCATACACCGTCCGATTTTTTAAGGCTAATTTTACCAGGTATCCATTGTTTCCCATTGAATATCTCCGTAACTATGATAAAAGTTTTTGACTGATAAAAAGAGCAAGATAGGAATCATTCCACAAGTACGGGTTTTTTCGCCAAAACCCCGAAGTTTATCCCGCCGCTACCAACCCCTTCTTTTTCACAATCGCAGTCCGCTGTGTAGTAAAGGGATTTCTTGGCCAGGTCAGCCGGTTTCCCATCATAATTTCTCAGATCGAATGTTTTTATGAAACTGTACCAGCGGCCCATACCGGCTGCATCGGCCTGGCGATGCTTAAAGGCATCACGTAACTGCTCTGGCTCACAAATGTTGTTCGGGTCATAGGGTGGGGTTCCAGGATCCTCTATCCCTAAAAATTCTTTGGTAATTAAATATTGTGCCTTCATATTATTGCCTGATGATGGGTCAAAATACCATTGTGTTCCATCCGCTAAGAGCGCTGGTAAGCTCGTAAACTCATTTCCCGATGGATTTCTGCTGAGTGGCGCTGGAATTGCATCCAATGGCGGGTCCTTCCCTTCTATTGGGCATTGAATTGGCTGGGGCTCGAAATATTTATCGGGAAACGGAAGTCCCTGCACGCTTTCCAAATCTGTAAAGGCCATGTTTTCATCCGCTAAAGCGACTTCACTGCCATCCGTTACATCCCAAGATTTAAGCTGCGGACCTTGTTCAGGATTTTCGACCACCTCTGCAGTCATTTTAAATGGGGTCTCCAGGCTCGGGTCAGGAGTCCCGCCTTTTGTCATCCATATCAATTGAATGCAGACCACGCCGACGATTTCCGGGCAGGTGGACACATTGTTTCCGGGGCAGTCGACCACCGGCAGCTTAAGCTTCCAGGTGTGTTCGGGAACATCATCATCATCTGCAGCAGAATCTATAGGTTCCGACTCTGTACAGTCACCGGTGTCTGGATCTAGTGCCACGCAATTGCTACCGCCTTGCCAGCACGCTCTCATTTTACTAAATGTAGACTGCTGGACCCCTCCCGTCGCCCCTACATAATCACCAACCTTGAGATCTTTGCTGGCCCAGTCCGGAAGATCGTCTTCTCCTTTGCACACTAACTTATCCATATCACTGGCGCTGGCCGTGGAGCAGTTACTAGTTTCTGGCCCCGACGTATAATTAATCCAGGCTGCCGTGTTATGGGTTGAGGTGGGTTGCCCTTTATCTGTTCCGCTGTCGAGCATCTTGCCTGTATTGCACGCTATCTCACACGTATTCCACCCATTTTCCCAACATGGAGTTTCAGTAGAAGGAGGAGCACTAGGATCAAAGGGATCGGGATATCCACCACTTGTTTTTACCACACTCTGGGCACAGATGGCGATAGGCTGATCTATTTCTGCTGTCACTTCAGTACCGGCAAACCCCCTATACGCCACGGCATCTGTAACCCCATAAAAGCCCATCATGCCAAAAATTTTGGCAAAAAAGGATTCAATCAGTGTACCTTCCCGGCGGGTCACCACCCGCACGGCATTGATAAAGTCTGTGTCGTCATCCAGGGAATCCTGGCTCCTACCTAAAAGCGACACAACCACAGTTGAGGCGTTTGGGGTGAAAGTACGGTTTTTGACGCTCCAGTGCCCGCGCTGTACATCGCCATTATTTGAAAACGGATCTTTTAATTCGACTGGGGATTGATCCGCGAGGTTGGCTCTAGCCGCGTCGTAAGCGATTTCGTTGGCGGCCGTATTGATGGACGTCATATCTTCAGTGAATAAATTCATGGCTCCGGCCAAAGCGCCTGCATCAGCTGCATTTTGCAGCTCGTTTTTCGCCACATAGAGGTGACCCACGTCAATAGCCAAAGCAACAAATCCTACCAGCATGAACAGGCAAATTGCGATAATTACCGCAGATACCCCACGTTGGTTATTCAAACAAAAGAAAAAGTTAGGGTTCATTTTATTTCCACCTTAAAGCTAAGATTATTCACATCTCATTTTTGTTATAGCTCTTATGTTCGAACCGGCCCCAAATGCTCCGCCTGAAAAAAATGCGGCTAGTATATCGGGAACAATCAAAAAGTTGTATGTATAAGTTACGTCGACGATAAGCTCATCACCAGAATCAACACACGGAGTAATAAGGGGTGGAGTAAGATCATCTATACCGAAGGATATCACACGGTTGGGGTCAGTACCGTCAGATTGGGCATCAAGATAGTTATAAATTACACTTCGGATTTCATCAACGTCTGGGCGAGGATCAGCGAAAACAATTCCGGCCCGTGCGCCTTCACGGCTGGCGTTGGTGATGACGGCTTTGTCGTAGAACATGATACTAAATTCGATAATCCCAAAGAGAAATACTACCAGTAAGGGAAGAACTATGGCAAACTCCACCGCCGCTGCCCCTCTCTTGTCGGTTATTTTAGTTATTATGCTCTGAAATTTTTCCACGCCGTTCTCCTTCATCCTATATCTCTTTGTCACTGTAATTTGAGGATATTTACGATCTCTCTTGGCTCGTCTGTTTTGAAGCTTTGCTTGTATTTATCCACATTATATTCAGCTGCAGATCCGTCGAGGCCTATGACCGGATCAAGATTTTTATGAGCATCCGGATTCATCATCTGGTTGTAAGCTATGCTTCCATGAGATCTTCCCCAATATCTGTTTGTCATCGAGTCTTCAGTATATGGAGTCGTTCCGATACAGCTCGAAATAAACAGAAACCCGGTAAAAATACTTATAATCAAAAAATGCCTTTTTAACATCGTTGCCTCCTATGTCAGTTAAATCGCAGTTGGTGTGGCTTTTGAGTTAACTGTCGAAAGGTTTCACCATCAACCCAGTATTTAATCTTCTGGAATGGAATGACCGAATTCCCCCTCCATCCCTTCGGTCGCTTCAACGGACTGCCTGTTGTCTTTGCCCTCAATGGCCCCTTGAAGGTAGAATTCGATGTCGCTGGGTTCAACGTACGCATCGGTCGGCAAAGACTGTTTAGCCAGTACCATTGGTTTGACCAGATGTGGTGTTACGATAATAACCAGTTCTGTTTCGCTCTTCTGAAATGATTTGCTCTGAAAGAGAGGCCCTATGATAGGGAGATCTCCCAATAGAGGAAATTTGGAGATATCAGCCCTGACGGCTTCACGCAGAAGTCCCGCAATGGCGAAGCTCTGGCCATCTGCAAGTTCGATTTTTGTTGATGCTCGCCGGGTGCTGACTCCCGGGCTTACAAAACCTTCGACCCGGACTGCGGTTGAAAAATCAAGCTCTGAAACTTCTGGACTGACGTCGATGACTATTTTATCTTTGCTCAGTACCGT
>CALANC010000152.1 GCA_937925895.1 uncultured Desulfobacterales bacterium | reverse complement strand
AAAGTGCGCTCTGGCCATTGCTAATAAGCTTAAATACAAAATGCCGGCTTGGGAGAAAGGTCTGAAAAAACTAAAACATGCCATTCAGTATAGGCCTTATCGCTTTAACATGGCCAAATCTCGGTATTCCATGGACTGGTTCTATCCCATACTTTCAGGAGCAATTACGGGGGAAAAGGCGAAGAATAGGATAAGGCAGTTTTGGTCAAAATTTGTCATAGAGGGTCAGGGGGTTCGATGTGTATCAGACAGGCCGTGGGTAACGGTTGCAGAGACATGCGAGCTTTCCCTTTCACTGTCGGCCATGGGAGATCGGAGCTTGGCTGAAATCGTATTTAGCTGGATTCAAAATAAAACCAATGAAGACGGATCTTACTGGTGCGGGTTTACCTGTCCTGATATGACCATTTGGCCTGAAGATAAAAGTACATGGACAAATGCCGCTGTTTTAATTGCAGCGGATGCTATTTACGACCTGACGCCGGCAAGCATGATTTTCAGCCACAAATTCTGGAATGAATTAAGTTGGTGACCTTTGCGACGAGATCATCGCCCATATTTAATAAAAAAAGCATATCTCAATTTCCAGAATTTCTATGCCAAACATTATTTGCGTCCCCAGTTCGAAGTACTTGGCAAAAGATATGTTTTTTTGAAGCCGTGGCATGTTGAGATTTTTGGTGAGCCGATCGAATTGGGCAACTATGCGACGGTGATTGCCACTCGTGACCACAAGGTAAGGCTTTCTGTATGGCCGAGAAAGAAAGGCGAGGGACATATCCGGATTGGTGACTACTGCCTGATCAGTCCTGGAGTGCGAATCAGTTCGGCCTCCGAGATAAGAATCGGTGATAACTGTATGTTGGCCAGCGGTGTGTATATCACTGATTGTGACTGGCACGGCATCTACAACCGAATCTCCATCGGTAAAGCAATCCCTGTAAGAATAGAAGGCAATGTTTGGATAGGAGACAGTGCAATCGTGTGTAAGGGCGTGACCATCGGAGAAAACAGCATTGTAGGTGCAGGTGCGGTTGTGGTACATTCTGTGCCTCCCAATGTGATAGCCGCCGGGAATCCAGCCCGAGTCGTCAAATCTTTAAATCCTGAGGAGGACATAACACCGCGGTCTAAGTGGTTTTCAGACCCGGTGCGGCTTTTTGCAGAAATCGATCAATGGGATAGGGAGATATTAAGGGACAACACCATGTTGGGCTGGATTAGATCTATTGTGGCTCCCAAAAAAGGGGATTAAATAAAATTCTCTTGGTATATTTTTTCCTGTTCATCGAGAATTTCCTGCAGGATCTTAATGGTTGTCATGGGATTCATAATTACACAGCGCAAAACCACAATATCTTGTCCAAGCCGATTGGGTTCCCTAAACGTTGTTCGTGAAATAAAACTATGACCTGCTTCCCTTTGCAATCTTTGCACCTTCCTGTTTATCTCATTTAATTTTTCGTCAACCCGAGTTTCCTGCTTCATATGAGAGGGATATAATCTGTAAGTTAAAATGTTAAGTTCAGGAGTAGTAACAAGCTGAAAGTTATGCCTTTTCTGAATTTCTTCGGCAAACTTTCGGGCTGTTTCTATCCCGTGTTCGATAAGCAAAGCATATCCCCGACTTCCCATGATTTTGAGTGCACTGTCGAGTATTAATGAATTTGCTTCCCTGGATCCTGAAAGTGATTTTATGCCCAGGTCAACAGAACCCGGACGGTTAACATAATTGGCATGATAGGTTACAACATCCATTATGGTAGGATCCTTAAAGTAGACCATGCCGCAGCTCATGGGCATATAGAATTGCTTATGTCCGTCTATGATTACCGAATCGGCATGCTCTATACCGTGAAGCAAACGCCTGTATTTTCCGGACATCAGGGTTGGTCCTCCCCAGGCTGCATCAACGTGAAAATGTATGCTATTTTCAGCACAAATCTCTCCGAGCTTTGCAAGCGGGTCAACCGAGCCGGTTTCGGTAGTGCCTGCAATGCCGACAATGGCCAAAATGGAAGTTTTGTTGCTGCTAGATTTTAATTCTTTGATCGTTTCAGTCAGACGGTTCAGATCCATTTTGTGTTTTTTATCAACATCTACGGCAATAATGTTTTGATTGCCGATGCCAAGAAGTCCGCCGGCTTTGTTAAAAGAATAGTGACCTCGTTTTGATACCAGGACAACACAGCGATCGATTCCATAGGCCTTGTAGGCGGCGGCGATACCCTCTTTCTCAACTCCGCTAAAACCCTTTTTTGGTGCAAGCAGAGAATTTCTTGCGACCCATAGTGCCGTGATGTTGGCTAAGGTACCATTTTCCGCGAAACAGCCAAGCGTGGTGCCGGCATTTTGGATATGTTCATCATAAAACCTGTCGCTTTTTTGAAAAATCAGTCTGTGGATTTTGGCCATTACTTGCTTTTCCACGATGGACACCACTTTCGATGTCTCGATTTTTACCACATTCTGGTTGAGGGCGGCGACAATGGTTTTGAGGTGAACCATAAAAAAGGGGATAGCAGATGTCATGTGACCGACAAAATACGGAGAGGCGACATTGACCGCATGAGGGGCGATATCCTCGATCAGATCGGTTATGACTTCCGTAAGTTTTTTTTCAGGATTTTTGCTGATAAGACTGTTTGTAAACTGGGTGGCCAGTTCCTTTAGACTAATTTCTTCGGTAAATCCGACATGCGTTTTCAGAAAATCGTGCAGCCCGAAAAGAATCTGCTCCATATATTTAATCAAAGTGGATTTGGCCGCTTCGTTTTCAGGTCGAATGAATGTTCGGGTCAGGGTTTGCCAGTCGGCGACGAGTGTGGGTTGTTGTGGAAGCGTGTTTCTTTTCATCATTTCACAATTTAAACGCGCATTTTAGATTTTAGTAACATGATCCTTTACCAATGCCAAGTTAATCTTTTGGTAACGTTCAAAAGTGTGGGCACGGACATGATTCAGCTTTAACAATTTGAATAGCGAAATTGCCTTCGATGCCCAGTTTTTGTTTCCAGTATTGCTTCCATTTTTCTTTAGAGTATTTTTTCAAAATGATCATTTT
>CALANC010000151.1 GCA_937925895.1 uncultured Desulfobacterales bacterium | reverse complement strand
GATCCCTGATTTCTGCAGCACGTTCAAAGGCAAGTGTTTTTGCTGCTTGCTCCATTTCTTTTTCCATATCTTCGATAATGTCATCCATTTTTTCAAGCGATTCGTATGGGGCGACATCTTCTGATATTTTCTCTTTCGATTTATCACCTATATCATAGATAGAAGCAAAAATAGGCAGAATATCTTTTTCTATACTTTCAGGAGTAATTCCATGTTCTTCATTATAGGCTGTTTGGATTTTTCTACGCCGGTTCGTTTCGTCGATGGCCTGTTTCATTGAACCGGTGACGTGGTCGGCATACATGATGACTTTTCCCCTTATGTTTCTCGCAGCTCTACCGCAAGTCTGTACAAGTGATTTTTTCGATCGTAAAAAGCCTTCCTTGTCTGCATCTAATATTGCCACGAGAGATACTTCCGGTATGTCGAGTCCTTCACGAAGAAGGTTTATTCCAATGAGGACATCAAACTTTCCTATCCTGAGTTCCTGTATAATATCCATCCTTTCAAGGGTGCGTATGTCTGCATGAAGATACCGTACTCTAATGCCCAGGTCGGAAAAATATTCGGTGAGATCTTCGGCCATGCGTTTTGTCAAAGTCGTAACCAACACCCTTTCATTCCTCTTCTGACATGTCAGAATTTCTTCGAACAAATCATCCACCTGGTTTTCAGCTTTTCTGACCACGATTATCGGGTCAATAAGTCCGGTGGGTCTGACGATCTGTTCGACCGGTTTATTGGCTACTTTCTCAAGTTCATACTCCGCCGGTGTTGCGGAGACATATACTACCTGTGACACTCTCGATTCAAACTCTTCGAATGTAAGGGGACGATTATCCAGTGCAGACGGCAACCTGAAACCGTATTCAACCAGTGTCTCCTTTCTTGATCTATCCCCTTTGTACATTGCCTTGAGTTGGGGTATGGCAATATGGCTTTCGTCAATGCATATCAGGAAATCTTCCGGGAAATAATCAAGAAGTGTTGGTGGAGGTTCTCCTTGAATTCTTCCTGTTAAGTGGCGTGAATAATTCTCGATTCCGTTGCAGTAACCCAGTTCTAACATCATCTCAAGATCAAAATCTGTTCTCTCTTCAATCCGTTGGGCTTCAATTAGTTTATTGTTCTTCCTGAAATAATCGATTCTTTCTTTTAATTCGGCACTGATGGATTTGAAAGCCTTTTGTAAAACCTTTCTTCCAGTTACATAATGGCTTGCAGGATATATGGTGGCATGTTTTAAGCGTTTGATAACAATTCCCCTGAGAGGATCAATCTCAGAAATATTTTCTATCTCGTCACCAAAAAATTCTAGACGGATAGCCTTATCTTCTTCATAGGACGGAAAGATTTCAACTCTGTCCCCTCTTACACGGAACGTTCCACGGTGAAAGTCAAAATCGTTTCGATCGTAATGCATGGCAACCAGATCTGAAAGGAGACTATCACGAAAAAGCTCTTTATCTCTTTCTATGTCAATTCGCATGGCAAGGTAGTCTTCAGGAGCGCCGATGCCAAAAATACAGGATACACTGGCCACCACAATGACATCTCTCCTGGACAAGACTGACCGAGTGGCAGAATGGCGGAGTTTGTCGATCATATCGTTGATAGAGGAGTCTTTCTGGATGTAGGTATCACTGGAAGGTATATAAGCCTCGGGTTGGTAGTAATCATAGTAGCTAACAAAGTATTCAATAGAATTTTCAGGAAATAGAACGGTAAACTCATTATATAACTGTGCCGCAAGTGTTTTATTCGGTGCGATCACTAAAGTCGGTTTTTTCACCTTTTGAATTACATGGGCCATGGTAAATGTTTTACCCGATCCGGTAACCCCCAGAAGAACATGATGCTTTTTCCCTGATAAAATATCTCGACTCAAAGCTTGGGTTGCATTCGACTGGTCACCTCTGGGAGTGAAACCTGAGATTAGCTTAAAGGAAGGCATGAGTTGATGTGAATTTTTAATCGTTGATCTTCCAGACCGTTCCTTCGGGTCGATCCTCAACAGTAACATTCATCGCCTGAAGCTGTTTTCTGATTTTATCGGCTTTTTGCCAATTTTTTGTTTTTCTGGCCTCGGTTCGTTCTTTAACCAATTTATCAATTAAAACCGGATCGATCGATGTTTTTTCAAGACGCTTAGACAGCCCTTTTTCAAAATAGACTTTCGGCTGTTCCAAAAAAATTCCGAGAACATTACCGGCTCTCAAAATGTCAGCCTGAGCGGCCTTAATTGTTTTTTCCGTCTCCGGAGATAGGAAGTCGGTTTGCTGATCCAATATGCGGTTGATTTTATGAATCGTGTCAAAAATAATGCCTATGGCACGGGCTGAATTGAAATCATCGTCCATTGCCTCACAGAATGCTTCCCAGCAATTTCCGGGTTCGGCATCTTGATACCTTATTAAACCGACCTGGGCTTCAGCTCGATCAAGCAGCGAGTAGATTTTATCTAAACCCGAAGCGGCTTCATTCATAGCCTTTTCTGAAAAGTCGATGGGACTTCGATAATGTTTTGAGAGGAGAAAAAGTCTTACAGCTTCAGGGTGGTACATTTTTATCACATCTTTTATCATCAAAAAATTGCCCAGTGATTTTGACATCTTTTCCTGATTGATGTTGACAAAGCCGTTGTGAATCCAATATTTGACAAAGCGTTTTTTAAAAATTGATTCTGACTGGGCTATTTCGTTATCATGGTGTGGGAATGTAAGGTCTCTGCCACCGCCGTGAATATCAAATGTTTCTCCGAGATATTGGTGGCTCATAACAGAACATTCAATATGCCATCCCGGCCTTCCCATACCCCACGGGCTTTCCCAGGCCGGCTCTCCGGATTTGGAAGATTTCCACAATACAAAATCAAAAGGATTCCGTTTTCTTTCATCAACAACCACCCTTGCTCCTGCCTCCATGTCCTCAATTTTGCGCCCGGAGAGCTTCCCGTATGTGTCGAATTTTTCAACAGAATAGTAAATATCACCATTTATCTGATAAGCCATGTCGGCTTCCATAAGTTTTTCTATAAATTGAATGATCTGGTTGATGTGCTCCGTTGCTTTGGGTTCAATGGTGGCCCTTTCAACGTTCAGGGCATCCATATCATGATAAAACTCTTTAATATATTTCTCAGCGACTTCTTCGGAGCTGATACCGAGCTGGTTGGCCCTGTCGATAATCTTGTCATCCACATCCGTAAAATTTCTAACATAAGTAACGTCAAAGTCTTTTGCTTTGAGATAACGTACGATTACATCAAATACGACGACCGATCTCGCATGGCCGATATGACAGGAGTCATAAACAGTGGGCCCGCAGACATACATGCGAACCTTCCCCGGTGAAAGGGGTTCAAAAGGTTCTTTTTTTCTTCCCAATGTATTGAAAACGCGAAGTGTCATAGTGATCTGCCTTAATAGTCCAACGGGTCTCGTTTACATTTTTGGTTTTTCTTCAACTAATCAATCAGTGCCACACACATGGCACCGATACCCTCCCCTCTTCCAAACATTCCAAGGCCTTCGAAGGTTGTGGCTTTAACATTAACATAATTTGGATCGATTTCAATCGCTCGGGCGATATTTTTTTGCATATCCACTCGGTAATTGGAGAGTTTTGGCGATTCAGCAAAAACGGTTGCATCAACATTAATAATCGTATGTCTTTTTTGGCTAACCAATTTATATGTTTTCTCAAGAAGCTTGATACTATCAATTCCTTTTAGTGCCGGCTCCGTATCAGGAAAATGGAGACCGATGTCACCAAGACCTGCTGCGCCAAGCAAGGCGTCACACACCGCATGTACCAGAACATCGGCGTCTGAATGTCCGAGCAACCCCTTTTCAAAAGGAATGGTAACACCACCAAGGACAAGTTTTCGTCCCGTGACCAGCCGATGAACATCAAACCCCATGCCGACCTGCATGTGATATCCTCTTTTTTTAGAAATCATCCATCAGGTTACAAACCTGGTTTCATTAATAGGGTCCAATATTTCTTCGTATTTTTATCGTCATATATATCCACGGACTTTCACTCATGTTTCTCAGCCAATTATGTTAGATCCTGGGTTATTTTAACCATAATATGCTTGTTTGACAATAGAAGACTTGGTATTATTCTCTTTAAAATACATCTTGGCTCACAGGAAGTCTTCATATGCCTATCCGAATGATTGCAAAAGAACTCTACCGTCTTCTGAAAGACGTCGAAAAGATGGAGAAGCAGCTCCTGGATGCGGATAGGGAAAAACATGATGCCATCAAAGATAAACTTCGTAAAAAAAAAGCCGAATTGAATCGCATGCGAGCGGTTCTTGAGGGTAAAAAAGACCGTAAACTCAAGAATCCCCTCAAATAACATCTTTTCTGTCAAGGAGCCATAAGTGGACACACACCTGCTATTGAAACAAGCCAAAAAGATTGGAAAAACAGCACTCAACGAGAATGAATCAAAACGACTTTTAAAAGAATATGGAGTACCGGTTATCAAAGAGATCGTTGCCCTCAATTCAGATGAAGTCGTGCCAGCTGCTCGTAAAATTGGATTTCCCGTTGTGGTCAAAGGCCTCGGCGCTACTTTTTCGCACAAGACAGAGCGAGGACTGGTTCATCTCAATCTCGCCAATACCAAGGCAGTCAACAAGGCCGTTGAGGCAATTGTCACAGAGACTGGTATCGAACTCGAAGGTTTTCTGATCCAGCCGCAGATTGAAGGCAGCAGGGAATTTGTCGCCGGCCTGTTTCAGGACGAACAGTTTGGTCCTGTGGTTATGTTCGGAATTGGGGGTGTGTTTGCCGAAGCGCTTTCAGATGTTTCATTCCGTCTTGCCCCGTTAACCGAAGCAGATGCAATGGAAATGATTAACGAGATTAAGGGCAATCGACTTTTAAATACGTACAGAGGAGAAGACGCCGCGGATAGAAGTCAATTGATCAACATTTTGTTGGGACTTTCTCGCCTCGGCACAGAACTGTCAGATATTGCCGAGATCGATATAAACCCTCTTTTAATTAATCCTTCCGGTAAGGTGTGGGCTGTAGATGCGCTTGTAATTATGTCTGATCAAACGAAACCAATCGAGACGTTACATCCGGTCGATCCGGCTTCATTGGAATATTTTTTCTACCCCAAACCCATTGCATTTGTGGGCGCTTCAGCTCAAATCGGCAAGTGGGGACATATACTTTTCACGACAACCATCAGTGGCGGATTTGAAGGTGAGATATATTTGGTAAACCCCAAAGGCGGCACCATAGCGAATCGAAAAGTCTACAAATCGGTCACAGAGATCCCGGGACCTGTTGACCTTGCCGTGGTTACCATTCCAGCATCTAAGGTGCTGGACCTGATTCCACAGTTCAAGGATAAAGGAATCAAAAACATGCTGCTTATCACATCCGGATTCGGGGAAACCGGTCCGGATGGAAAAGAACTTGAATTAACTCTAGTAAAAAAAGCAAGAGATGCCGGTATATTGGTGCTTGGTCCCAATACGATGGGGATATGCAACCCTCATATCAATCTATATTGTACCGGCATTAATGTTCAACCCAGGGCAGGCTCAACCGCCGTGGTGGCTCAATCTGGGAATATGGGAGCACAGTTACTCGCTTTTGCCGAACAACAGGGAATCGGCATAAGAGGTTTCTGTGGTTCCGGGAACGAAGCCATGATTACAATTGAGGATTTCCTGGATGCCTTTGAAACCGATTCTTTGACCCGAACGGTGATGTTGTATGTAGAAAGTGTTAAAAATGGCCGCCGTTTTTTTGCTAGCGCCTGCCGGGTTGGAAAAAAGAAACCAATTGTTTTATTAAAGGGGGGACAAAGCAAAGCCGGACATAGAGCTGCAGCCAGTCACACAGGTGCGTTGGCCACTGATTCAAGGGTTTTTAATGCGGTTTGTCGTCAGGCAGGTATAATCAAAGTTGAGCAATCTATGGATCTGCTGGATCTGGCCGCATCTTTTTCATCACTTCCACTGCCAAAGGGAAATCGTGCGGCGATAATGACACTTGGAGGGGGTTGGGGCGTTGTAACCGCAGACCTTTGTTCTACATACGGGATAGAAGTGACGGAACTGACCCCTGATATTTTAGAACGATTGGACAAACTTCTACCTTCTTATTGGAGCCGGTCAAATCCCATTGACCTGGTCGGAGAAAGCGACAATACATTACCCATGATTGTGGTCGAGGAACTTTTAAAATGGGACGGTTGTGATGCGGTTATCAATCTCGGTATAATTGGCCGCAGCATCATGCTCAAAAGACTCGGAGAATCGGTCCTCAAAGCGGATCCCACCTATTCTTTTGAATTTATTGCTTCAATGAACCATACCTTCGCCAAATTTGAAAAAAAATATATTAATCATGTCGTAACGCTGATGGAAAGATTTGATAAACCGGTATTTGGTGTCAGCTTGATGAAGGATGAAAAGGATCAGACCCTTTACAGGGTTGACGGCAGCGAATTTAAAGGGGTGTTTTTTGAAACACCTGAACGTGCCGTTAAAGCATTCGCCAGGATGGTTGAATACCAGCGCTTTTTGGCCCGTTAAAATCATTCGTTGAAATTAAGCTTTTTTTTCACTATGTAGTGTTTTATGAACGACTCCTCATCCAGCTATTACGACATATCCAGGTGACGCCACCGTATGACTCCAAGAAAATAAGCTACAGCGAAACACCCTTTACTATAAATACTTTCACCTATCACGAATGGCAGGCGGATCCCGGTGAATTGGTCTCCTATTTTTTGGCAAGAGATATAAAACAGTCATCCTTATTTAAAGCTGTTTTCACTCGTGACAATGACACCCCATCTTCTCATAGGATTTCAGGTATTGTAGATGAATTTTTTTGAGCAGGATAGAAGCGATGTGTGGGAAGCTGTGCTTACTGTCAGCATCACGCTTATAACCGAAGACGAGTTGGATGTCAGCAAAAGGACCCTCTTCCAGAAAAAATACCATTCTCGAGAGGAGTGCAAACAACAAAACCCACGTGCTATAGCAGAAGCGATGAGTCGAGCCATGGCAAAGATTTCTAAAATGATAACTACCGATATTTATCAGCGCCTTTCCGGTGAAATGTAAAACCGATACACCACTGCCCCCCAGGTTAACCCCGAACCGAGAGCGAGAAAAATAACGGTGCTACCATCTTTGATCCGTTGTTTCTCTATGGCTTCATCCAGTGCAATGGGGATGCTCGCAGCCGTGGTATTACCGTATTTCTGTATATTGTTGAAAACTTTTTCTTCAGGTAGTTTCATTGATTTGGCAAATGCCTGGTTAATACGCAGGTTGGCTTGATGCGGAATAAACAGGTCTATGTCATCCACGGTAAGCCGGGCCTTTTCGAGAGCGGCATAGGTGACTTGAGGCAACTTTCTGACGGCTGTTTTGAATACTAATCTGCCGTCCATGAATGGATAGTGACGACCCTCTCTGATCATCTTTTCGTCTATTATCGGATGTTGTTTGTGGGAAGGGAAATCTATCTTGAGGATTTCTGCAAACTCACCTTGGGCATGCAGAACAGAGGATAGAACACCTACCGGTTCGTCGGTTTCAACACCTTCCAAACAAACAGCACCGGCTCCATCACCAAATATCACGGCAACATCCCTTCCTCGTGTGGAAAGATCAAGCCCCGTGCTGTGAACTTCAGCACCCACAAAAAGAATCTTGTTCGCATACCCGCTGCGGATAAATGCATCAGCAATGGTCAATCCATAAACAAAACCGGTACACTGTTGCCGGATGTCGAGAGCAGGGGTTGTTTCAAGTCCCAATTTGTGCTGGAGAAAAAAAGCAGAACCAGGGAAATAAATATCAGGACTTAGGGTTCCGAAAATGATAAAGTCTATATCCTCAGGAGTCCAACCTGCCCGTTTGATGGCAATTTTGGAAGCTTCGAGTCCGAGGTCGGAAGATCCAACTCCTCCTTCTTCGGGTACCCAATGTCGCTCCTCTATTCCCGTGCGTTGGCGAATCCATTCATCGGATGTATCCATCAATTGAGCCAGATCATCGTTCTTCACGACACGTGAAGGTACATACCTGCCGGTTCCCTTTATTAACGTTTTTTTCATCGAGCACCTCCTGGATTTGCCATCTATGTCCAAAGCGCATCTCGCAATCCAGATGTCCTTTCAATTTTACGTGCAATGGTTGTCTTTATTATATTTTCTCTCCCCCAAATGGTTACACGTTGCCTGGCTCTGGTAACGCCTGTGTACAACATCTCTCGGGTAAGTACCGGATAATCCTTGTCCGGCAAGAGAATCAGAATATTTTCGAATTCCGACCCCTGGCTTTTGTGGACAGACATTGCATAAACGGTCTCATGTTCAGGAAGCTCTCGTGGAAGAAATCGCCTGAGTTCCCCGGTGCTTCCTGAAAAAAATACAAACAGATCATTACTGTTTGAACCCGGGGCCGGCAAGGTAATGCCGACATCCCCGTTGAAAAGTCCGAGATCATAATCATTACGGGTGATAAGGACGGGTCTGTATTTGTACCATGGACGAGCTGAGGATGTGTCCATGGATATCAGACCTGCTTGGCTTAAAACCAGTTCAGCATGTCGATTAACCGCATTTACGCCAAATGGGCCCATTTTGACCGCACATAATATTCTAAAACGATAAAAACGTCTGAGAGCGACAATTGGATCATCAGTTTTAAGATATTCTGCATAGCCATTTATAATGTTTTCTTCAAGAGCTAAATTTAAATCATCGCCAACCGGCATTTGTTCCCAACAAATTTGATGTTGTTTGTCATTTAACCAATACAACACCCTTTCAGAATCTCCTACTGTCACCGCACGGCTTAACTCTCCGATAGGACTGCCATATGCAAATCGATAGTTCCTTTTTAAAACAACCATACAATCATGCAGGCCCGGATTGTCCACATCCCGCTTCATGGAAACGTCATATTTTTCACCGGTTATTTTTTCGAACTTTTTAATAAAACCTTCTGAATACCCGTGCACACGGCTTCTATCGCAAATGTCTCCGAGCACCGCGCCGGCATCGACAGATGCCAGCTGGTCTTTATCTCCAATTAATATGAGCCTGGCATGTGGGGGTACAGCTGAAAAAAGTTTGGACATCATGGCAAGATCCACCATAGAGGCCTCATCCACCACGACAACGTCAGCATGAAGTGGGTTGTCCGCATTATAATAAAAATAGGGAGAATCCGGTATGGGTTTAAGCATGCGGTGTATGGTAAAAGCCTCTGCGGGTATGGCTTCGATGATTTCCTTGTCAACGCTGAGGGTTTTTGAAGCCGCTTGTATCGATTCGCCAATTGTTGCGGCCGCTTTTCCCGTCGGAGCTGCAATCAAAATGGTGGGTTTATCTTTTGTTGCCTGTTCCAAAAGCAACGCCAGAATCTTTGCCACCGTATAGGTCTTTCCGGTTCCCGGTCCACCTGAAATAATACATATTTTTTTAAACGTTGCGATGAAAGCCGCCAGCATTTGTTCCAGGTTATCATTTCCGGTCTTAATCGGAAAAAGCCTGTTGAAACTATCCTTTACAAGAGAAAAATTGACATTCTCAATATCTTCTTTGACTCGTATAGAGATAGCATGTGTCAATTTTTTTTCATAATCCCAGTAACGAAAAAGATAGAGCCTATCTTTTTCATCGAGTACCAAAGGGCGGAACTCTCCGGGTTTTCCCACCACAGGACTCTTGGAAATCTTCCGCAACCATTTTGAAGATTCGGGAAATTCTACCTGCTCAGCCCCTTTTATTTCTTCAATGAGCGGGTTTTTCGCCACCGAGTCAAGATCAAGACACACATTTCCTTTTCCTACTGCATTGCTTAACAAAACAGCCGCCAGAAAAATATCGGCATCTTCATTTTCATAAAGACCGTTTATGAATCGGCCAAAGTGCATATCGAGATCGGTAAAATATCCCTTGTTGTGTAAATATGTTATATTATCTATATTCATGTTTTACATTAACTTTCAAGGTTCTTCTCCAATTTAGTTGGAGAAGAGGGTCCGAGGATTTAAGGGGTCAAGGATTCAAGGGTTTGTTTTCTAATGATTTTATCAGCGCATTTAACATTCTTTCGATTTCTGCTATGTTTGTTTTTACCTTACTCCATTCACCTTTCTCAATGAAACCTAAATCCCCGGCTAATAATATCTGGGTTTCCAGTTCACAAACAGAACCGTAAAAAATGTAAAGCATCCTAATGTAAAAAACGGTTGTCTTTCTTCCATATCCTTCTGCAATATTAGAAGGAATAGACACAGCAGATCGTCTTATCTGAGAAGTTAGACCGTATCTTTCTTCATTTGGGAATC
>CALANC010000150.1 GCA_937925895.1 uncultured Desulfobacterales bacterium | reverse complement strand
CGGGCCGTGAAACGAGCGGCGAGAAGACAATGACAGCCAACCTGGGGTTGGCGATCGATGACATGGCAGTGGCTCCCGTCATCTTTCAAAAGGCTGTGGAGAGGGGAATCGGTACCTGGTTGCAGTTGTAAAGACAGGGTACTTACCCTTCCAACTTGTAGAATTTTCCAGATGATTGATTATGAATAAAAACTCCTGTGATGTGGTCATTGTCGGTGGCGGGGTTATGGGCAGCGCCACGGCCTATTACTTAATGAACCATGACGACAGACTGAACATTATTGTTGTCGAACCTGATCCAACATATTCCAAGGCCTCTTCTACCCTATCAGTGGGAAACGCACGTATCCAGTTCAGCCTCAGGGAGAACATCCAGATTTCCCAATATACTTTTGAGGTGTTGAAGCAATTTGAAGAAGAAATGATGGTTGACGACAACAGGCCGAATATCAGCTTTCGCCGGGAAGGCAATCTTTTTCTCATAGACCGCGATAACAGGAGTCTGGCCAGAGAAGCAATTGCTTTGCAGAAACGTTTGGATTGCAAAGTCGAGTGGTGGTCTAACCAAAAGATACGAGAACGCTATCCTCTTTTTGAACCGAAAGGCCTATCTGGTGGGTCTTTTGGACCATTGGATGGCCATTTTGATGCCTATGCCTTTCTCATGGGCTACAAGGCAAAGGCCCGGTCACTGGGCGCCAATTATATTAAAGACCAAGTTGTCGAGATTCTGACGGACAGTTCCAAAGTCACTGGAGTCAGATTGGCATCCGGAGAATCTCTATCGACGGGTTTGGTGGTGAATTGTGCCGGTGCCTGGGCAGCCGATGTGGCCCGAACTGCAGGTGTCCATCTTCCGGTTGAACCGATCAAGCGCCAGGTTTTTGTGCTGGATACGGCGATCAAACCGGCAGGACCTCTGCCTTTGACTGTTCTGCCGTCAGGTCTTTATTTTCGAACCGAGACCGGCGGACTGATTCTGCTGGGCAAATCGATGCCCGAAGATCCGGTCGGTTTTGAATTTTCTTGGGATGACAAGCGGTTTACAGAGGTCCTCTGGCCGGAGCTGGCAGCCTTCGTTCCCGCTTTTGATACACTCAAACTTATTCGAGGTTGGGCCGGTCTGTATGCGGTCAACACACTTGACGGCAATGCTATTCTCGGCGAATGGCCGGAGATCAAGGGGTTTTATCTGGCCAACGGGTTCTCCGGGCATGGACTTCAACAGGCCCCAGCCGTGGGTCGTTACATGTCCGAACTGCTTTTAGATTTGTCACCAAAAATAGACCTTTCAAATTTTCACGCCGAAAGAATACTAGCAAAGCGCCCGCTGAGTGAGAGCGGGCTGGTTTAACCTGCGGGATCGTGGCGGGCTGGAAAAGAATTGGGGCTATTCTTTTTGGGTCCGACTGCGGATAACGCTTGGTGCTTTATCGTCTTGCTCCTGTTTCAATTGAAGCAAAATAATTGATGCGATAACAAGTATGCCACCTATGATCTGCGGGGTTTCCAGGATTTCATTGAGGAAAAAATAAGATATTACCCCGGCAGTGATAGGTTCAAGGGTCGCGGTGATGCTGGCCCGGGTGGATCGGATCAGATTGATGCCTTCTAAATAGAGACCGAAAGGTACGAGAGTCCCCAGCACGCCGATATAAAGGATCCATACCCACTGTATCGGAGAATACATTTGTATCAAGGCTTCGAGAGGAGGGTGCAGTACGTTCCATACAAGTGCTCCGAAAAGCAGGGCATAGAAGAGTACCGTCCATGGATTATAACGCCTCATGCCATATTCGCCGTGAATCGAATACCAGGCGAATGTGATGCCTGCCAGGATGCCGCTGATGATACCGGCATAATTCATGGTTAAAATATCGACATTGTAGGCACCGACAACAAGATAGCAGCCGAGCGTGGCGCCCGCAAGGGCCGTAATCGTTGCAGGTTTAAGCCTTTCACGCATGAACACAACTGAATGTAAAGCGATAAAGCTGGGGGCCAGATACTGGAGCAAAATGGCGGCCGCCACATTGATTTTGCTGATGGCAAAAAGATAAGTGAACTGGACACCAGCCATCCCCACAGTGCCGAACAAAACAAAATAGAATATATCTTTTCGGTCTATTTTCAGTAAGGAGGGATGACGGATCAAGAGCCATAAGAACAATAGGCCGGAAGAAATTGACAGGCGAAGTTGTGCGAGCTGATAGGGGGTGATTCCGCTCCTAAATAAAAATTTGGCCGATGATCCGGATAAACCCCACATAAGAGCGGCTATTACAACATAAAGATATCCCATCCTTTGGTTTTTAACATATTCTGTTAATTTCATCGTTCAACTAAAATTTTATTAGAAATTTAAGTGTTACAGACAATCGCGACGTTACCAAAAGTTTAAGCTTGATGTCAAACTTTAGCCCGCATTTCTCATGAAGAATTTATTTTGGTTTTGAAAACAAAAAAGAAACGGCCTAAAATCAGAAGATTACCTTAAACTCGGTTGCTCTTGATCAAAGACACTTTGTTTTAGTGAATATCGTATCACTAAAAAATAAATTCTTCACCAAAGGCAAGCCTGAGCAACACAGGAACTGCGTTATTCAGCCCTCGAAGTAAAATACTACGCCTTCGGCCTGAAATGCCTTGTTCCTGAGTCGCTCAGTCTCGTGAGAAAACCGGGCCAGGGAAAAAACGGAACAAACCACTTTTCTTAAATTGTTTATGTATTTGTCGTTTTTTTGTTGACATCCGGTATTATTGGTGTTTCAAATGTTAGACTTATTTCTGCCGTTTCATATTAACCTCTATGCTGCAATATCTACATGGCACAAAACAATTATTTTTTTAACATACCTCGATCATCAAACAGGGAGGTGATGTATCAATGAAAAGAATTGTTGAAGAAATGGATCAAACAACCCGACCGGCGACGGATGATATGCCTTATGTTTCAACACCTGAACAAAGGGTGGACAATACAAAAGTTGCCGTCCGCCTGATAGAAATCATTTTAAACATGCCCGAGACAGATCAGCGAAATCTACTAGTAGATTTGGAACATAGCTACGCTGTTGGTGATAGTAAACAATTGGCAGAAACACGCAGCTTTTCCGAAGAGATGAGACAACATCCTCGAAAGAAGTCTATAATCGCTGCGGATTGTACTTCAAATGAAATTTGTTTTCTTAACTTCATTAAAGATATAAGCAATGGCGGGGTCTTTATAGAGACGAATGCTCCTTTTTATATCGGTCAGCAAATAAAAATGAATTTTTCTCTTCCGGAAATGGGGGATAATATATCCGTGGCGGGTGAGGTTGTAAGAGTTAATTCCGAGGGAATTGGCGTTAAATTCACTGGTGGGGATACTGAAAAACTTGATATTAAAGAATAAGGCCGGATTCTTCTGAGAATAAGTTAATTGTCAAATTTCAGCCAATCAATCATCTTCTTTTTTTGGTGGCGGTAAAACCAGTTTAAAGATTAATACAAACACAAGGGCAACCACCAAGGCTGCTCCCATCCGTCCAATACGCTTAAGTTCGCTGGATTCACTGGCAAGATTGGCAAGATATTCAGTGGAAGAGAAGAGCGTATACTTATAGTATTCCGGATCTAATCTTGAAGCGATCTTGAAATCTGCATCAGCCCGTTCACTTTGACCGAGCTCTCTATATGCCTTTGAACGGGTCGAATAGGCCCTGCCAATATTTGGTTCGGAACCACCGATTTTTATAGCTTTGGTGGCATCATGAATCGCCTCATCGACCATTCCTTGTAAGCGAAATGCTTCTGCCCGGTAGCTGTAAGCGCCGGCCAGTTGGGGGTTGAATTTAAGTGCATGGGTCAGGTTAGAAACGGCTTCTTCCAAGTTATCTTCTTTCATATAGGCCAAGCCGAGCATCATGTAAGCTTGTGGTTCAGAGGGGTTGAGCTCAACAACCTTCAAAAAATCTTTTATCATCCGGCTATATTTTTCTTGAAAAGCGTACATCATTCCCCGCTTTTCATAGGCGGCAGAAAAATATGGGTTCAGCTCTATGGCCTTGGTAAAGTAATGGATCTTCTTGTAAGCAATAGAGCTATTAACGCCAAGATTATAGAAATTCATGGCATTCTGACTCCACGCCGTCGGAACAGCTGATACAAACCAGATAATTGTAAAAACAAGTGCACTTCTCACCTTGATCGCCCCCTTTTCTAAAAAGATAATGCCTTTTTTCGATTTGTATACCACTTTGTAGCATTAATTAGAAGGCTCTCATTTATTTTTATGCGAGATTCAGGAAATTAGTTGGCCTTCAAATATGGTGTAATTCTCAATGAAATAGTTTAACTGAGACGATTGGCTAGGCGTTAACTCACTAAATTGTCCGCCGCATTGCCGTAAGGATGTGGAGGTGAAGGGAATTCTTTGTCAAGAGGTCGATGCATAACTGTTTGGCATTTTAGGATTCACCTGGTGACAATCAAGGCACTGGGCCAAGAACCCGTTGGCCCCACCCGCCAATAAAACACCACTTTGTAATCCAAATCCTTCCGGAGTGGCGGTCACGTCGACTGTTAACTCGCAACCGCAATCTTCACATTTACAGGTAATTACAATTGTGGATGTGCCAGGTGTATCTGCAAATATCTTTTCTAACGCTTCCATATGTTTCATAAATAATTATAGCCACCCCTTCTCAAAATGGAACCGGAAAAGTGGAAAGGTCAATTAGAAAAGCTTTTTTTAGATAATTAATGGTATCTGGATTTTCCTAAAAGTCAAGATCAGTTTAACAGGTATATGATACGTAAATAAAATACGCAATAAAAGTGTGATTAATTGCAATATCAAAATGTTATGTTAGTTTTCATTGTGGTGAAAGCATCTATGGAATGGTAAATGCAATTGGAAAAAATTTTTTAACCTGCCTGCCTCATCAGTAAAATTGGAAATGGAAATTCCGAGCAGCCGCACCTGCTTCATTCCAGCTTCAGTATTCTCGAGTAAAGGTTGAACATATTTCATTATGATATCGGCATCTGAAATAGGCTCTTTTACGGTTACACTCCTGGTGATACGTTGAAAATCAGAATATTTAACCTTAAGCGTAACCGTCATTCCTTGTCGGTTGTCTCTTTTTAATAGATTTTCAATTTTAGCGGCAAGCATACTCAGGATATCTATCATTTCATTTATATCGTTGATATCTTCTATAAGCGTTGTTTCTTTTCCTATGGATTTACGAATCCATTTTGTTTCTACAGGTCGGTTGTCAATTCCATTGGCCATATTATAAAAGTAGTGTCCGGATTTACCGAACAGGTTAATCAGTTTCTCTTTGTCTATCTTTTTCAGATCAGCGCCGGTCATAATTCCGAGATGATGCATTTTTTCCTCGGTTACCTTGCCAACACCGAAAAACTTCCTTACCGGTAAGTTGTCTGTAAATTCGGCGGCATCATCCGGTGTAACGACTTTGATCCCGTTAGGTTTATTAAAATCTGATGCTGCCTTGGCCAAAAATTTGTTAAATGAAACACCGGCCGATGCGGTTAATCCCCCGGTATCTTGATTAATCTGTTTTAAAATAGCTTTGGCAATAAGCGTGGCAGACGTGAGCTTTTTTTTATTTTCTGTTACATCCAGGAATGCTTCATCAAGGGATAACGGCTCTACAATGTCTGTATATTCATAAAATATTTTCCTTATGTCAGCTGATACGGATCGATATACATCAAAATTAGGTCTCAGGAATATAGCATGTGGACATAGCTTAAAAGCTCTAGAGGATGCCATGGCAGAATGAATTCCGAACTTCCTTGCTTCATATGAACAGGCTGCGACAACCCCTCTTTTGTTGGGATCACCTCCGACCACAACAGGTTTACCTTTTAATTCCGGTCTGTCTCGTTGTTCAACAGAGGCATAAAA